>JAUPUU010000421.1 GCA_030917395.1 Cyanobacteriota bacterium erpe_2018_sw_21hr_WHONDRS-SW48-000092_B_bin.40 | reverse complement strand
TTTTCTCTCTTCTTCTGGGGTTGAGATAAAAACGGCGAACTAGACGACACAGAAGTGTCGGCAAGTTCATCGATCTAGGCACGCTGTTTGGGGGTTGTCGGGATGGCTCTGGGGTTGAGGAAAGAAAGGTAACAAGTCAAAACTAGGGCAATCGTGTTCGCCAACGCAACCTCTTTCTTGACATCTTTGTTTTGCCACGCCACTTTCAAGGGTGAATTAATGATTGAGCCGCTTTGCGAGCCAGCCTAGCCAGCGCGAGCCGCGCTAGATTTGCCACCACTAGCGGTGGCACAGCAAACAGCAATAGACCGAATGGATTCACTCCAATCTCGGCCTAATATAAATAATTGACTTTGAAAGTGAGTCTACAAGCAAGTTGTTACCAGTTTATAACTGGCTCTTTGGCAATAGCGCAGGTGATTTAGAGAACTACTCAATCAGCGGCTACGGGAACTAGTGCACAGATATACAGATCACGAAAGCCGGGAGTAGAATAAGCAAGACCACGCTAGGCAAAACAAAGCAAAAGAAATACACAACCATAAAATTATCTAGAATCATATTCCTGAGCAACGACAAACCAGCCACTAGCCAGCCGACAAGTTCAAACAATACGAGATAAACGGCCTTGTCTCTAAATAGAGGTACAAAGTAACTGGGTGCAAAAAACAAAGGTCCAGCCAAAATAGCAATCGCTACCAAGAACAATGCGATGCAAATCAATGCTGAATTCCAACTAACCTTTGGCTTTTCAATCGAACAGAATTTTGGCAGTACAAGCTCTCCTTCAGTTTGCAAAATCAATTGCACAATCATCAGTGCAATTAAATAGGCCAAGGGAGCAAACCAAATTTGAGCCAAGAAATAGACAATCGACCAATTTCCGAAGAAGTTATTGACGAACATAACAGTGGGCACCACTACCGCTCCAGCCAGAAGAGCAGACAAAAGGCCTAACTTTCGAGCACGGCTCAGCACGCCGCCTAAACCAACTAACTTCTCTTGACGGCCGAGTTTCGTGCTCGCCTTGCATATAAGTGCAGGCGCAAATATAGAGACTAGCAAGAGCCAAACATACAAAAATAATGGTGAAAGGAAACGCATTACAGGCACAGCAGGTCGAATGCTAAGCGACAGCCAAAAGTCGCGTGGAAAGAAAAGCTCAAAAAGATCCGCGTTGTTCACTAAAACGGAAATTAAAAACCCAAAAACACAAGCAACATTAAAAACAAGGCAAATAAAAGTGGCATTAGCGGCTGCAACTAAAATTCTATTCGCAAAGTTTGATTCACTAGGAGCAGTCATAGGCGACCAGTAGGCGGAAATCTAGCTTCTATTACTATCTCACAACCGAGACAGCAATTCAGAGTTTGACTTACCCAAGCCTTTAGCATTGCTATAATACCCACTGATGAAAACAGCTTTGACCTTAATTTGCACGGCCTTCGCCCTCTGCGGCCTCAGCCCCGAGGTGGCCGCTCGTCCTAGCCAGGCAAAGAAGCCAACCAAAGCAGCCGATATCTGGGTCTTGCAACAAATGCACACCGACGGTGGCCCCGAAGACGTCTATATCTCTCCCGACGCTATAAAAGTAATCAATCCAAGACACGGCTACGAACTATTATGCAAAGCGCCAAAGTGGGAAGTGCATGGCTTTCGCCGTTCAACAAAATTAGAGTGGATAGCACCTCTCTCACTCTTTGACGGACTGCTCGTACACAATCCAAACGTCGAGCCGCACATGAACAAATCAGTTCTCAGGCCCCAATCAACAGGTAGCAAACTAGGTCTTAGCTTCACGCATTTCGTACCAAGAATTGGCTCCTCATCTTACATTGATGGCACAGAAGAGATAGCCACCGCTCCAGAAGCATTAGAATTTATTTGTCGCTATTACAGATGCCCCAACACGCACACTGTGCCCCTAAAAGTTAGCACCGTTCACGGCGCTAGAGCACTGCCAAAATTCAGAATGGCAACCATTGGCACGGGCATGGGCAACGATCTGCGCAGCGGTCTAATCGAAGAACTGACAACAAAATCATGGAAAAGAATTCCTTACGATGCCAGCGTTTTTGCACTGCCAGTGAATTTTAAGCGCACGATGAGCTTGCCACAAGTGACTTTCTCCGCTGACATGAAAAACCAATTTGACGAAATTTTCCGCGATGGCACAGGCTTTCGTGGTGAGCTGCACTGATACACTCAACAATCACCCCACCATCTGTTCCAAATAAAGCCGCACAAGCTCATCAGAAGGAGCGGGGCAGACAATGCCTGTCGGTGCCAGAATGCTCTTTGTATTTCGATCATCAAAGACAACATCGGTAGCTTGAAACAGATCCATCGTGCGGAAGAACTCGAAATCGCTGCCGGTCAGTCGACAAAGGGCCATACAAGCAGCTGATTCTGCACCGCCAAGAATAGAAACACGACTGAGTAGCTGCTTCTGAAACTGGCTAGGCGAGACAACCTCTAAGTCATTATTAATTGCCTGCATAGCAGCTAGCAATCTCTTCAAAGTCAGACTCTTAGAATTAGCGATGTGATAAGTATCAAACTTACCGCTAGCCATGGCCGCCAGAGAGAGCTTGATTACAGCCTTAGCTGCGTAGTCTACCGGTGTAATATCAACGCTAATATCGTCACTCACATGAGGAGCACAACCCAAAGAAGAAAGTCCGTTCACAAACAAATCAAGAAAATCGTGATCAGCACACTTTCCTGTAACACTGTCGCCAGTAATTAGCCCGAGGCGATGATAGGTAATCGGTCCAGCCTTGCCGCCCAGGCTGCGCAAAAAGACTTCAGCAGCCCATTTGGTTTGAGCGTAGCCGCCATAGACAATGGCAGTATCATCTAAGTGATCAGATTCAAGTAAGACGCCACGATTGCAATCTGTAGCAACAAACACTGATAGGGTGCTGATATAGTGCAGACACTTGCTGCGGCCGCTACAGAGAAGACGCGCCACCTCTTGGGTGCCGACCACATTAGCCTGTCGCAACTCATCATAGGAAGCCAGATTATTTACCTGAGCCGCACAGTGATAGACAGTATCAACCCGGTCGGCCAGCTCGTTCCAAATCAGATCCGTGAGACCGAATTGCCTAGCATCAACTGTTCCGCAGATAACTCGCAAGCGCGACCGGTCGCCAACCGCCAAGCCATGCTTCCCTAAAGCTCTCTCAATCCGCTCTAAGCCAGCATCTTCAGAATCAGCCCGAACGAGACAATAGATCTGAGCACTTGTACTCTCTAGAAGTTCCGACAAAAGTCGAGCACCAAGAAAACCGGTGGCACCAGTCAAGAAAATATTGCCTGGCTGCTTTTCCGGCACTTGTTGGCGCTGGGCCGCCCGCTCTAGCATTGCTTCAAACTCAGCCGACAAGCTAATATCCTGACGAATAGCAGAGCACAACAATCCACCAGAGGCAGTCAGCGACTGCTCACGAGACAAATTATTAAGCACAGAAGCAAGTTCCGAAACCATCGGATGAGTAATCAAAAGAGTAGGCGGCAAAGCCAAACCTAGAGCAGAAGCGACCACACAGGCTTCTACAACAGCAAACGAGTCGCCGCCAAGATCAAAGAAATGATCGTCTTTGCCAACGCTATCTACGCCGAGCACTTGCTTATAAACCTGGGTCAAAAGGCGCTCTGTAAGAGACAAAGAATCAAGAGACAAAGAATCAAGCGGCGAAGAGCCAGAAACTGAAGCAGCAGCAGTTTCATCAGCAGAAACCGCATTCTGTTCTAACTGGCGCATACGAAGAGCGCTGAGATCAACCTTGCCAGTCACTGTCAAAGGCATGGGATTCAACACTTCAATGCGCTGGGGTAGCATCCATTTAGGCAGCACCTGAGCGAGATGCTCCCTCAATTCCACGAGATCTAAGCGCCGACTTAAATCCATACCCAAACTCAAATCGAGGTCTAAATCGGCTTCCATGTCAGCATTCGAATAGCGACCAGACTCAAGGCCAGAATCGTTATTTGGCTCAACAAAGGCAACCAGAATCTCGCGAGCAACACCAGCTTTAACAGGGCGTTTGAGCACGGCAGCGCGCTTGACGCCGGCAAACTGAAGCAACCTTGCTTCGATCTCTTCCGGCTCTACCAGCATGCCCCGCAGCTTCACCTGCCTATCTGTGCGGCCAAGAAACTGATACTGACCGTCTTCGGTGCGCGTCACCAAGTCACCGGTGCGGTAAAGTCTTTCGCCCGTGAGGGGATGCTCAATGAACTTTGCTTCGGTCAAATCAGGACGATTGAGATAGCCGCGGGCTAAGCCAATGCCAGCAATATGCAGCTGCCCAGGCTCACTTCCATCGATTTCATTGAGGTCTTCGTCGAGCAGATGATAAGTAATTCCCGGCAGGGGCAGACCAATTAAAGGTCGGCTCCAATCAACTCCACACTGCCCCAGACTGGTACAAACAGTAGATTCAGTAGGCCCATAGACGTTGACTAGCTTTACCTTCGCAGCAAAGCTACGCACTACATCTAGAGCACAAGCTTCACCACCAATAACAATAGTTCTGAGTGAAGGCGGCAGCGCAGCCGGGTCTAACAATCTCAATATCGACGGTGGAATATCTACATAGGTGATGGCACGGTCGGCTAGAATTTGCTCTAAGCCATTGCCGGGCTGCAAGCGCTCGGCAGGCTCAATGCAAATGGCAGCACCACTAAGAAAAGCAGTGCCTAGATCTGATACAGAAGCATCAAAACTAGTAGAAAGATACCAGAGGGAACGGCTTTCGCTGTCTAAATCAAAAGCAGCGATCTGGGCCTTTAAAAAGCTAACGATGCCACGGTGAGTAACTAAGACGCCCTTGGGGCGACCGGTTGATCCCGAAGTAAAGATCAAATAGGCCAGATCATTTGGGCCAGCCGAAGAATAGCCAAACGATTGCTCCAGCTCCAAGAGCTCCGACTGCCCGGATAACTCCTTAGCCTCAGCAGATGAATCCAGCAGAGGGAGGCCAGCTTTGATGTCAGTTTTGATATCAGCCAGATCGAGAACCTTCACTCCAGCCAAATGAGCGAAAGCACTGCCTCTGGGGTTTGCCGAGGAGGCAGCCACAGCACTACTGACCAATACAATTTTGACACTGGCCTCATCAACCATGTATTGCAGACGCTCAGCCGGCAGCACTGGGTCCATAGGTACAAAAGCGGCACCAGCGTACCAGATAGCGAGCATGGCACAAATATAGTCAGCAGACTTCTCAATTGAAATGCCAACCACATTTTCTGACTGCACACCTTCAGATTGCAATTTCAACGCAATAGATCGAGCACGGTGAGCCAACTGTGCGTAGGTAAAGACGACTTCTCCGGCAACAATTACGGCAGCATTGCCCGGATACTTTGCCACAATAGACTCAAAGGCAGGTATAAACAAAACATGATTGAACAGGGCGTGATCTACTGCAGAAGAATTAGAATTACTCAAAGCTTGTATCTCTCATGCAGAGCCGCTGCCG
>JAUPUU010000420.1 GCA_030917395.1 Cyanobacteriota bacterium erpe_2018_sw_21hr_WHONDRS-SW48-000092_B_bin.40 | reverse complement strand
TTCATGTTCTATTTCACTCCCTCTCACGGGTTCTTTTCACCTTTCCCTCGCGGTACTTGTTCACTATCGGTCGTCAGTCAGTATTTAGCCTTACCAGATGGTCCTGGCAGATTCGTACAAGATTTCTCGTGTCCCGTACTACTTGGGATACTCCCAGATGTCGAAAGTTTTCGTCTACCGGACTGTCACCGTCTTTGGTAGCCCTTTCCAGAGCTCTTCGACTAACTTTCTTCAATTCTTTATAGAGTCCCGCAACCCCAATAAGACTTACGTCCTACTGGTTTGGGCTGTTCCCCGTTCACTCGCCGCTACTTAGGGAATCACTGTTTTGTTTTATTTTCCTCTCGGTACTAAGATGTTTCAGTTCCCGAGCTTACCTCGTCACACCCTATGTATTCAGATGTGCGTCGCTGACATTACTCAGCGGGGTTGCCCCATTCGGAGACCCACGGATCTTAGTCTATAACGACTCCCCGTGGAATTTCGCAGTTTATTGCGTCCTTCATCGGCTGCTGACGCCAAGGTATCCACCGTGCGCTCTTAGTAGCTTAACCAACGTCTAGAAGATCTTGTGTTTATGATAACAAGCTTGCTTGGCGTGCGTCTTCTAGACTGCTGCTGTGACCGATTTCTCAGCCACAACTACTTGGTGGAATACGGACCTCAATATGTAGTTTTCAGGGTACGGAACTGGAATTATTAGCCTCGCAGCCGGCTGTCGGACTTGGTGTCCGACTGAGTGGATAACTATATCACACCAATCGGACTTTTGAAGAGTGTTTTGTTTAGAACAAACTCACTCTTCGGAATCGGCCGCTAGAGCGCTTCTTAGGCGCTTGTCGCTTCGTTTTGAGAAGCATAACACATCGATTCGATGGTTGTCTTCTCGGCGATCAGTTTTGGTTACTTTCGTTACCATCACTAATTCTTCGAGACGCTTACTCGCTTACATCATACAACTGATGTTCGTTTTCTGCGGCGCTGTTCACTTTTTTTCAATCATTCAAATGACTGATGAACAGCAGATTTCTGGAGGCTAGCGGAGTCGAACCGCTGACCTTCTCCGTGCAAAGGAGACGCTCTACCAACTGAGCCAAGCCCCCGGGCTTTTGCAAACTGCTTATAGCGTTCAGCGATTATTGACGTTCCATTTGGTGGGGAACAAATCGCGTAACAAGCAGCTCGCTTGAGCATCTTTCTGCTCTGCGCTGTCTCTGTATCTCATACTATCAAGAACGAGATTCGTGCGACAGCTTTGTTGCAGAAAGTGTTACTTACTGGGCCATCCTGGACTCGAACCAGGGACCTCACCCTTATCAGGGGTGCGCTCTAGCCACCTGAGCTAATAGCCCGCAGCCAAAAAAGAATACCATTGGCTCACTCTCTTGTCCCAACCTCCGTGCTGTTGTTTCAAGGATCTTCACAATGCGAGGCCGAACTCGGTCAGGTAGCACATCTTGCAACTTCACCTAGTTGTACATTTCTCGCTCTCTAAATACTGTTCCCCCTGCCAAGTGATTTTTATCAGGCACCCTCAACTTTTCCTCAATTAATGACAACTGTGTAACCAACCCAACAAAAGGGAACTTCTAGTGCAATATATACTTGTCATCCCGAGGATCTACAAACAACCTCCGCCGCCCTCACTAGCAAACCTACTTATATATAGATACTGATCACAGCTTTCAAAAGAGACTCCTTATATGGATATTGAAATCGACCCCCAAGCCCAGACCGTGATCTTTCGGGGCCAGGGCCAGGCCGAGCACCACTACCACCGCGGCGACGTGATTGGCGGCTCATATCAATTACTTGATCTGATTGGTCAAGGTGGAATGGGTGTTGTCTATCGCGTCAAGCATTTGAGTCTCGAAAAGCAATTCGCTCTAAAGCTGCTATCCCCCAATCAAATCAACAACCAAAATTGGCGTCGCTTCGAATTAGAAGGGCGCTCTCTGGCCAAACTCAATCACACCAATATTGTCTCAATCTCCAATATGGGCATCGATAAGGGCTGCCCTTACTTTGTTATGGATTTGCTGACAGGAATTTCTCTGGCCGAACAGATCAAGAATTTCGGCCCACTGAGCGAAAAAGAGAATCTCGATGTCTACTTGCAAGTTTGCGCTGGCCTTTCCTGCGCCCATAGAAACGGCATCATTCACCGCGATATCAAACCAGCCAATATCATGTTGCTGCCGTCAGAGAAAGGCTTTCTTGTCAAAATCGTCGACTTTGGCTTAGTCCGCCTGCAATCAACGGGCAGCGCCACTAGTCAAGCACTAACAGCCAGCGGCGAAGTATTCGGTAGCCCTTACTACATGAGCCCAGAACAAACACTGGGAGAAGAAATCGATGCTCGCAGCGATATCTATTCTCTGGGCTGTTCTTTATTTGAATCACTTACTGGTCATGTACCTTTTGCTGGCGCTTCTGCCATTCAAACACTGATGATGCATCAGGAAGCTGAGGCGCCAATGCCGTCTAAAAGTATGACCTCCGGCCATACGTCATCTGTTCATACTCCTTCGACTGGAGTTGCCAACAGAAAAATATCACCAGCCTTTGATGAAGTGGTGGCACGTTGCTTAAAGAAAGATGCAAAGCTGCGCTACCAATCAGCCGACCAACTAGCCGTTGACCTGCAACGCATACTTGATGGCAAGCCAATTGGCAGCGGAGCACTTGACTATCAACACCTCAGACAAAATAGCGAAAACACGAAAACAAGAAGCGCCGACTTCGAAGATGACGAAGACGCAGATGACAACCCTGCTAACAAAAGGAGTCACCCAAACAATTTTTTCAGCTCCAACAAAGTGGCTCTCAGCATGGCTTCTCGCATGTCAATAATTCTCCTGGCCGCTGCCTGCATTACTCTCACCAATAAATTTGGCCCGTCGCCAAAACCGCTGATCCTGAAAGACACAACCAATGTCTCTTTAGGCATTGAAGATGATGAAGTCGCCTTCAAGATGAACGATGCGGCAAGG
>JAUPUU010000050.1 GCA_030917395.1 Cyanobacteriota bacterium erpe_2018_sw_21hr_WHONDRS-SW48-000092_B_bin.40 | reverse complement strand
CTGACTCAAGAGCAGCACTATGGTTAGCTGCTAAATCAAATAGACTAGCCTTCTTTTCGGCTTGCATATTATTAAGTGGCTTGGCTTCAGCAACAAGTTTCTGCCCTGAGGCATCGCAGCGCTGATAGGCCGCTTCATTGGCGCTAGAAAATCCACTGCCAATTACCCGCGTACCATCTTTGTCTACAGAACGAATGCCGCTCCAGTTACCTTTCAGTTGACCATTCTCAAAAATTGAATAGCCATTTACCTCGTGGCCGTCAACAGTCAGGGGCTTGCCGTCTACAGTGACAGGCCCGAGATAACGAGTTTCAATTTTGCCATTGAGTACTTCTTTAGCAATGCGATTAGGATTTTCAGGATCATCATAGTGATAGGCAATATTTGCCTTACCATCGCTCGATGCGCTCTCAAATAACCGTCCTTGCTTATCAAACAGGTAAGTACCGTCATCGCGGTTAACCATCGTCACGCCATTCAAATCTGACGGTCGGGACTGATCACGAGCATTGCTTTTGCTTTGTGCTCTAAAAGCTTCTGAAGCCTCAGAAGACAGCCTGTCTTTATCCTGGCTTTCTTCTGGTACAAACTCCTTTTTCACAGCCACAGAAGGGTCATCAAAAGCCATTCAGCTACCTCAGAGTTGCAAACTTGACATCCCCAAGGTACTTACCAATTGTTGCATAAGCATTGCAGTCCAGATTCTGCTGAGCCAAACACTTGGCCACCTTAGCCAGGCAAAATCTGCGCTAAACTTGCCCAAGATTACCCATGGATGACCATGGTCGACCGGTGAACCTTGTCAGAAGAGAAAGCAAAACAGAATGAACGCAGCTAAGCCAAGCCAAGTAAATAAAAAACCATGCCAAAAATCACCATTGAGCAATACAGCGCTTGTTATAGCTACTGCACTTCTTTCCCTGGTCTCTAGTCTCTCAATGGCAGCCCCCGCCGCAGCCGAAAGCAATTTAAAATTTCCATTTTCTGGAAATGAATATCTACACCGCTGGTCACAAAAGAATCAAAACGAATTCACTCCCTTAGACCAGCCCAATTTAAATACCTGGAAAGATATGATGACCATAAATCTCTATCCTGGTGTAAAAACTGGCGAAGCACTATCAGCCGTGGCCAACTTAGTGGTAGTCAAATACCAGGAGCATGGCAAAATTCTGAGAACAGACTCGAAAGAGAGAACCGCGACTAAACCGGCCGAACACATAGTTGCCGCTCTGCTGGGCGATCCAAAGTTTCTAGAGGCTGTATTTGCCCGCTTCGTTCTCGTCAACGACAGTGGCTACGCCATTATCTATTCACACAGAGTCTATGGCGAAAAAGCCGGTCCAGAGATGAGCAAGTGGCTGAAGGAAAACGGAGCCGAGACAGAGCAGCGCCTCATGTCCTTCGATAAGATTCCGACCCCGAAGACACTTACTGAACTACCCCAAAGCAAATAGCCGGGAAAAGGCCAAAGCAGATAGCCCAAAGCAGACAGCCCCTTAGGGCTTAATCACAACCCAGTCACAATACTTTCACATAATTGTCACGTCGCTCTCAATACAATTAATTTGTAGGTTGTCTAATTAATTAGATACCTGGATAAATTGACTGAAGGCATCAACTCACACAGACGCTCTGGTTAGCACTTATTGGACAGTGGAAGACTTACTATGGCAGCCGCAGACGCAAACGCAAAAGACCTAAAGCCTGAAATTAAGAAACCCGATGATGTGACCAGCAAAGTCACGGGCGTCGACCTGACCAAGGCCGCAGACTCTAAACTAGCAACACCACAAGCAAACTCCAAAACCGCAACAGATCTGCTACCAACCGTCGAGCTTGTTGGCAAACCAGCCCTACTCGAAACCCAACCACTAATCGGCAGCGCCCTTGTTGCCGACACCCGCAAGGGTGCCTCAGTAGACGCTTCGCTACCGGTCCTCGCTCCTGAACAAACTACAAAATTACCAGAACAAACTACCAAGCCAACCGAATCGCGGCTCTCACCTGAAGCCATCAACGCCAGCGTCGACCTAGTCAAAGACAAACTCACCAACTATCTCTTCCTCATTGGTGCGCCCGACACAGACGCTCTAGCCCGTACCCTTGGCCCCATGGCACAGGCCGACAGACAAGCTCTAGAAACGAAATATCAAGAAAAGTTTGGAAAATCTCTGCGTGATGAACTGAAATACCAATTGGGCGACGGAGAAAAGTTCGTCACCATAGAAGCAATGCTCAACCGCAAAGACGGCGCCACCAACCTCGCTGGCAATGCTCGTATCGCCCTCGAGGTGATGAAAGAAGATCCAGAACGAGGCATGAGGCTCTTACGCAGCACCTTGGCCCCGCTAAATTCAAGCCAAGCCGCTGAACTACAAGCAAACTATCAAAAAGACTACGGCAAACCACTTACCACTGACATACAGAGCATTGAATCAAGCCGTGTGGGCGAGAACCAGAAAGCAATCTTCTCTACACTGTTGAAGGGTGTAGACAAAATCGACTCTGCTGAAATCGTGGATATGGCGAAAAAGGCCGTGCAATCACGCGACTTACAAATGTTCGCTGGTGTAATTGGTGGCGACTTGCCAGCCAATGTTCAAGCACGAGCTGCGCTCAACAGCGATCCTGAATTTGTAGCTAATATGAGAAAAACGTTTGGCACCATCGCACGGGGTCAAGGTTTAGTGCCTAACCCAATAGCAGAAGACTACCTGCGGGAAGGGCGCATATCACTAGGCACCATACTTAAAGCTGATACAGCAGCAATCTTGCCCTACTTCCAAAACGCTGCCAACAGCGATCTTGTTTTCTCAAATGCCACGGCTAAAGAGCGCCGCGATTATGCCAGCGGAAGAGATTTAGTAAAGTCAGGTGCCGAGCCAAAAACAATTCAAGAACAAGAGGCAAAGCGCTTCTATGAGTTCATCGAAAAAAGTATTCAAAGCTCAGCATCGGGCACACGTCGAGACGTGCTACGCGATGAACTAATGCATGGTGGCAAAACTTTGATTTCAGGCCTGGCCGAATTGCATAAAGATAGCACCCTGGGATTTGGCGGTGGCCATACCACCAACGACCTAATGAATCGTGTAGAAAACATGACAGCTGCCGAATGGAATCTGCTAAAGAATCCAACTTACAAAGCTAACTTAGCCGAATCTCTAAAGTCGTATGCCACAGCTGATGAACAAAAACAGGTACTGGCATTAATAGAGGCAAAGCTCAATCCACCAGGGCAAAAGCCAGGCCAACCAGCTACTTTTGAGCAGTCACAAGCAGTGGAACGGCCCCTTGAACAATACATGCAACACTTCACCGCTTCTGGCGTTACCAAAACTAGCGAGGCAGTCGGTCACATCGAAAGAATGACTGCTGCAGATGCAAGCCGCTATCAAAGTGACCCGGCCTTCAAAGCCTCAGTTGATTCATTCGCCAGCCAGTATCTGACCGACAGATCCAGTGGCAACATTCCCGCCCAACTTCTCGCCAGCCGCCTCTTAGAGCAGACGGCGCAAACAGGCAAGCCGCCAGTACTAGGAGAAGTTGACCAATTCCTCAAGGCCCGCGCAGAGAAAATCGACAGCGATACATCCTTAGAGTCAAGCTCTGCCAATAAAGCGCAACTTGCGACTATTGGTAAAGTTGAAGAGCTAATGAAAGACCCAGCTTTACTAGCACGGATGCAGAACGTGTTGGCAGTGCAAAGAGGTGAGAAGCAAGGCGAAGTAAATAGAGAAGATGATTTGCTCTACAAGACTTTCTCTGCAGCTCTCGGTACTCCTGGTAATTTTGCCTACTTGCTCACTGATGGCAAGGGTCAATCGTATATTGGCACTAAAGTAGCTTTGTCAGGCGGGCTAGCTGGTGATTGGCTAGTGGGCAGATATCCAGATTTAGCAAAACTGCCAGAAGCCGACCGTAGCCGCATTCGTGAATCGCTTCCTCTACCAGAGCAAAAAATCTTAGACAATGTTATCGCCCAAAACGGCAAAGCAGATCTTACCGACAACTTGCGTTCGCTTGTGCTTGATGGCGGCTCGCTCAAAGATTTCCAAGCCGACCTGGCCAAGCTGAGCCCTGAGCAACAAACCCAACTGAAAGCTGACTACAGCCGAAAATATGGCGGTGACCTCGACCAAGATTTGTTCTCAAGCATCTCAAAACGAGAAGGTTTAAGCCCCGAAAAGCAGCAAGTGCTGCGCAATACAATTGCTCAAAATGGTCAGCCACAACTGGTAGATCAACTGCGTTCCTTCGTGCTAGGCGACGACAAAAAGTTCCAAGACTTCCAAAGTCAACTGGCCACTCTGACAACGCCACAGAAGCAAGAACTAAAGTCGGAATATCAAAAGCGCTATGGTGGCACCCTCGACAACGACTTCTTAGGCAAAGTCGATGCGGCCCACTCTGAGCAATACTCGCGCTACTTAACAGCAAGCAACACCGATGGTATGCAATCATTCTTCGACAGAATGAATAAATTTGCTCCTCTTTCAGTTGGTGATGGTACAAGCCTTGGCCAAGAAAGAATGCTTCAAGTCAATGAAGGGGTGCTCAAGCAATTCAATGCCAATATGGAGAAACTACCGCCAGCAGTGCAAGAAGCTCTGGCTGAGTACTACAGCAAAACCTACCAGAACAATCTTGACTCTAATGAAAAATATGCACACTTTGTTGCCGATGTTACTCTTACAACCGCATCGATAGCCGCAGCCATCGCTCTCGCTGGGCCCACCGGTGGTATTTCGCTGGCAGCACTTGCCACTAGAGAAGGTGCCACTTTAGCGACTAAACTTGTAGTAGCAGGTGCCACTGCCGGTGCCATCGCGCGACCAGCCATGATTGCCTCCATGGAAAATGGCACTTTCGACTATAGTGCCGAGAACCTAACCAAGCAAGGTCTCATAGGAGCAGTTCAAGGAGCTTTGATTGCCCCAATCGGCCTTGGCGCTAAAGTTGGTATAGCAGCAAAAGATGCAGAAATAGCGGCATCTACCATCGCCAGAGAAACAGCTGAGCAAAACCTGTCACAGCGCCTTGCAGTCAGCAATATTGAGCGCCAGACTGTTGAGCGGCAAGCAGCTGAGCGTCAAGCGGCAGAGCATCAAGCTCTAGAACAGGCGGCAGCACCAAAAGTGGAGCAAATTGCTGTACCAGAAGTATTGCCACAAGTTGTGCCAGAAGTATTGCCAGAAGTTGTACCAGCGGCTGTGCCAAAACTTGTTCCCCAGCTTGAAACAGCCGCAGTAAAAGAGACCATCGAAGTTGCCCCCGTCAGTGCTGCTGATTCGCGCTTAGCGCAAGAGGTCGCTCAAATCAATCCCAGGACCATCGAAACTGCCGAAGGGGCAATTAAGCCGGCAGTACCAGCGGTAGCCGAGAAAAAAGTAGTCGCTGAAACGATCGAACCAGCTGCTGCAGAGGTTGTTGCGCCAGCCGTCGAAAGCAAAGTAGCAGCAGAGGTTATTACGCCAGCCGTCGAGAGCAAAGTAGCAGCAGAGGTTGTTGCGCCAGCCGTCGAGAGCAAAGTAGCAGCAGAGGTTATTACGCCAGCCGACGAAAGCAAAGTAGCAGCAGAGGTTATTACGCCAGCCGTCGAGAGCAAAGAAGCAGAAGAGGT
>JAUPUU010000006.1 GCA_030917395.1 Cyanobacteriota bacterium erpe_2018_sw_21hr_WHONDRS-SW48-000092_B_bin.40 | reverse complement strand
GTTTTCATACAACAATAGACCTTCTCTTCATGGGCTCCAGGAAGTTCAGGTCTATATTTGCTCTTGTGGCGATAGAGATTTTTGAAGTTATAGAGAAAGTTTGCTTTTTCAAAGGAATATTTGAAGTGGGCGCTCAGTAATTTGCTGTGGCGAAATTCTTCGCTATCGTCCACTTTGGCCAGTGGGGAGAGGCCGAGGGAAAGCTCTTCTTTACCTTCAGCTTTGAAGATGTCTAAGGCTTCTAATAAAATAAAATCTACTACTGAGTAGGAGCGATCGAGATTGCTGCGCAGATGATTGGCAATGTAGCCCTTTACTTTGCCGTTTTCGTAGATAGGATCGAAAATTATAAAGCCAACTACAGTGTCGCCTTTGAGGGCCACAAACTTGCGCACATCGATTTCGTCGACATAAACAATAGGTCTTACTATGAACTGCATCTCGCTGTCGTTCATGACCTTGTGCTTCATCCAGTCTTCACTGATTTTTCTGAAAGCTTTGCGCATCTCAGGATCGGATGACAGCACTTCCCGACAGACTAAGTTATCTCTCTTAGCGTTGTTTCTAGCCTGTCTCAGAGCCTGTCTCTTGTTGCCAGACAGGGTGAACTTTTGAATCTCGATTATTGTTTCTACGCCTAGTTCGTTTACAGAAAAACCACGTTCATTGAGAATTTCGGCTGTGTCATGTGAGGCGTGCAAGAAAATAGGATCTTTCTTTTCGAGCAAGAAGGCATCGAGAAAAGCTCTTAAGTTTTCTTTGCTGCAAATGGGGTCGGCCAAGACGCACACAGAGTCTTCGCTATCGCTTAGAGGCACATAGGCGCAATATCCCAGTTTGTCGTTCATGTAATACTGCATGCCGGCCTGTAGCGAAGAGTAGGCCAGGGAGCCTCGACCGTATTGCTTTAGTTTGTCAATGCGAAAGGCTGTTGTTTTTGATCCGGTTTGCAGAGTCTTGACTGCTGTCTGTAGGGCTTCTTGGCTTGTAGTCATAGCCTGCGACAGCCCCGGTGCCACTTTCTTGATATTGAGACCTTTGCCTTTGAATCCCTTTAGCAAGTCCATGTGTACACCTCTTTACATAGCGGCAATCTAGTTATTACTGCGAACATACTACTTCACTTTGACAGAGAAAGAAGGCTCCGTGTAGTCCTTGGGCAAATACTTCTCAGGAATAGTGGTGCGGTTGCCATCACGCAAAGTGGCATAGTGAGGTGACATGATCTCAATGCCAGCCTGGTTGAAATGGTCTTGAATGTTTCGGTGCAGGTCCGAATATGTCACGGCCATAATTTGCGGCTTGTTAGTGAAGGCATTGATTTCATAACTGACAAAAAAGTCATCAAGACTAGTTTGTAAGACAAAAGGCGCCGGTTCATCGAGAATATTTTCTGTCGCTTTTGCCGCAGCGATTAGGGCCGCCTGGACATCGCGCCAGGGGGCGTCGTAGCCAATTGTGACGGTGGTATGAAGTACTAGACCAGAGTGGGCAGAAGACGAGCTGTAATTGATGATATGGCTGCTCAAGACCATAGCATTAGGAATGGTTATGTATTCTTGTTTGATTGTGCGTATACGAGTGGCTAAAAGTGTCTTTTCCACTACGTCTCCAACGGCATCGGATATTTTGACGCGGTCTCCCAGTTTGAAAGCTCCTGTATATGTAAGGAAGACGCCAGCCACTAAATGTGATATCGCTCCGCTTGAGCCCAGTGAAAATAGAACCCCTAAGAAAATCGATACCTGTTGAAATGCTGGGGAGCCTGAGCCTGGCAAATAAGGGAAAATCAAAACGAAGGCGAAAGCAATCACTAAAAAGCGAATGATCTTAAAAGTGGGATCGGCCCACTCTGGGTCAAAATTAGCAATGGTGATAGTGCCGCGCCCGACTTCATTAAAGATGAAGTGCACAAAGGCCACTAGATAATAGGTGGTAATGGCAATGAGAATGATTACTAATACATTGGGCAGGTAAGCAAGTATCGCCGGTAGTGCTACGCCGACTACGGGCTCGACCACCCAGCCGACAATCTCGTTGGCTATACCTCGGGTTTCAGGGAAGAAGCTCAAGGCCAGGGGAATGAAGAGGCCAAGCAGAGCAATTACTGTTGCTACTCTGACAACTCGCAAGGTACCAATGAGAATATCGGCAAAAGTGTGATCTGAAATCAGCTCAGCGTTTTGAATGCGCAAAGATTTTATTTGTTTGCCTTTGGCAATTTCTATCCAGCCGTAAATGTGGGGGAAGAACCAATTCAAAAACATCAGCGAAAGCAATAGGGCTAGAGCTGAGATAGCCGTTTTACCTGCCGCCAATAGGAGATTGCCTGGGCGATGAGATTCAATGCTTAGCAAGAGTGCTTTTTTCAGACTAGCCGCTTCGCGCTCGGCTAGAACCATACGGTCACTTAGACCTTCAGCTTTGGCATCTTGATCTGAGACTATTACTAGGGGCTCATTGCCAAGCATGATTTCGGCAACATGCTTTTGATTGATGGCCTTAATGTTTGCAACCAGGTCGCTGTAGTGTTCATCGCTCTTAGCTTTTTTAAGCCTGTTTTCAATATTCTCAACCCGAGTAGGTATGGAATAAGGCCCGACCTTCTGGCGAATGCGAAAAACTTCTACGCCATCCACCACAATGGGCATGCTGTCGTCGACTTTTTCGCTCGTTACTTTGGTCTTCTTATTTGTAGTCTCAGCTTTGGGCTGCTGGTTTTCTTCTGATTCTGGCTCTGGTGAAACAGCCAGCTCCTCATCAGCTGGCTTGGCAGTGCTCTGCTCTGCTTGATTTTCTGGCTGATTGGGCTCTTGTTGGGCCAGCGCTTGTTGCCAGCAGAGGTTGCTGCTATTGAGGCAGCCGAGCAAAAGAAAGCTGCTCAACAAAATTAGCTTGCAAAAACAATTAACAGCCTTCATATCAAGTCTCCAGTCTCCGCTAGTTCTAATATTTGTTCAGGCTTGAGTCGACATCATCGGCCCAACGCAATATTCCGCCACTTAGGTTGACAACGTTCTTGAAACCTTGCCCTCTAAGAAAGTTGGCGCAGCGATCGGAGCGTGCCCCGGAGCGACAGTAGATAATGATTTCTTGGTCTTTCAGCTCACTTAGCTCCTGAAAACGCTGGGCCAGTTCTCCCATGGGTATTAGGGCTGAGTTGTTAAGGGTACAAATCTCAACTTCATGGGCCTCTCTGATGTCAAGGATAAAGGGCTTTTCCCCTGCATCCAGGCGTTTTTTCAGCTCCAGCGGGGTTATTTCAAGTTTTGTTGTATTTGCTTCCATCTCACCTTGTCCTTTTCTATCCAGCATTAAGTATAATCTCAACTTAAAGTTCGCATTAGGAGGCGCAACCGTGGCCAGATCATTAGAAGATGCCCTGAAGGAAGTCCTCGCCGATGACAATAAAGTCTCGAAATACGAGGCCAAAGTTATTCGCGAGTTAGTTATGTCTGACGGCGTAGTCTCAGAAGAAGAAAAAGCAGCTTTGCAAAAAGCATTGGCCAATAATACATTCGACGAAGAAGCTTTTGAGCTTTTGTCAGGTCTTCTCCTTAGATCGCACATGAAAGACTAGTTTTCAAAATTGTTCTGAGTTATTCCCAGAGCAATCGTTGAGCCAAACTAGGACCAATGCCAAAATATTTGTTTAATAGCTCGGGTTTTGTTTCGGTAGCGATGACAAAACCCGGGCTTACGTATTTGTTCCAGGCATCTTGAAAAGCCAGTCTGCCTTTCTCAGAGCGCGCCAGCAAATTGGGCACTGCATGATAACTGCCAATGCGCGGCTCGGCTCTTCCACTTATATATTTGCGGAAAAACCGGTCGCTTTCTTCTGTGCTGGCAATTTCGGCCAGGGCAAATTCATACTTGGCAATTAAATAGGGTTGGTTGGAAAGTGGAGACAGCACCTCTTTAAACGATTGGTTGAAATATTTGCTGGTGTCAGAATCGACTGTGTCTAAGAAAATTCGATAGCTGCCGTCACTGCGCACAGTGGCGTGGATGTTTTCTTTTCCGATGGTGCGCGGCACCAGTTTCATTTGCTGCAAGGCTGCCAGAACAGCGTAGGCAATATCTAGCAGGGACGATTCTTGTGAGTTCGGCTGGCAGAGGTCTTGTTTAAGCTTGAGAAAAAGCGCCTTTCTCTTGAATGTGGCTAATATGCTAGCGGCTATTGATGGCAATACAGCTGTCCACGCTAGTGGGCCCAAACCAGTAAGAAAGAGCGCCATCGCCGCCGATATCAGTGTACCCACGGCTAAATATTCACCCCAAACTCCGTTTAGGCCTGCACGTATTTGCTTGGCATGCTCTTTGTATTTGCTGTTGTAGCGAATATGCGGCGGAGTCAGGGCAATTTTGCGTAATTTCGCTATTTCTAGACATTCGAATAAGCGATTTTTATATGGCTCACCGATTTTCCAAAGATCGTAAATTTGATCGCGAACCAGGGCTCTTCCTGCCATTTCTTGATTGAATGTTTCTATGGAGGCGAAAACTTGTGCCGGTGTTAGCTCAGAAAAAGCAGGGTGTACATGACCGACGCCGCACTCTATTTGGCCGTCATCGCAAATGCCAAAATAGCCGTCATGTTTGCGCACAAAGCGCTGATAGTCGTTCAAGCCCTTTTCTAAGCTAGGGGCAATGCAAACAACATCCCAGTTGTTGGCTACTTTTCTCAAGCCGATGGCATCATTTTGAATGCGGATGGAGCGGCCTCTAAGTTGCTTGACCGAAACTGGAGAAGTTGTGGTGGTCAAATCAATCAAGGTGTTTAGTGCCTGGCTGTCCCAACCTTCGCCAAACAATCCCCTGGTACCAATCAGGCACTTAGTGATGCCGCGCTCAAATAGACTGGTGCTCAAGGCTACATAGAGCCTTGACTCCCAGGCTGAGGATGTGGCTGAAATGGCAGAGAATAAATCGCCAGCTTTACTGCTTAAGGACAGCTCGAAGTTATAACCAGCTTCCTTTATGAACTCTTGAGCAGCTGCTAAAAATTGATCTTTGATGCGGTTATCAACTAGCAAATGCGATCCTGTAACCATGCAAGGGTTGAGATAGGTCGATATGTCGCTATTTAGTAATATGCGCATAGCGGCAATGGCCCCGCCTGATTCTTGATTGAGCACTCCCTTTACTGCTGTGGCTGACATGCTTTCAAAGTCAGTGACAACGACCGCTCTTAAGCGGTCTTGCATCACTCGGTACTCGATAGCAAGAATCTCTGCCACCGCCGTTGGTTTGGCTTCGCTGAAGGCAAGAACTCGATCAACTGGTGATGCTTGCTTGCGCAAACCCTGCTCAGTAATGGCATAGCCTAGCTTTCTTGTGGCCGACCTAATTCTTTCATAGAGCTTATGTGATTTTTCGGCATTGCTTAACTTCAGTTTTTGTGAGGCAAAATCTTCAATAATAATCATCCAGTCTTCAATAGTTGGCTGGGTCAGTTGTTCTGAAAACTCTACAGAACGCGGTCTGGGTAGGCCAAGCTTTGAGATTGCTCGCAGCAGTGCTGAGCCTATCTCAGTGTTTTTTGCGAAGAATTTGCTAAAGCCTTGTTCGCTTTCGATGCGCTGACTGTAATCGAAAATGTACTGGGTGAGCGGTGGATATTTGATTTTGCTGGTCGGAGTAAGAGCGTCAGTGCTTGAGCCTGAAATATTCAATTGACCGGTGTGCAGACTGCTGTCATTGGCTGGATCATTTTGCTTGAAGGAAAAGGTTGTTGTTGCTGCTTCTATGCTAGTGGAGGGGCTAGTGGAGGGGGTAGTCGGGCGGCCCAAATATTCGCTGCCACAGAGTTCTTCTATTAATTGATGAAACTCATGGTGTTGCTCTGATAAGAAGTCGAATTCTTTTTTCGTTGGCTCAACAAAATAGACCAGATCTTGAAAGGGGGCCAGGCCTTTCTCTCTTACCAGTGCCGGAGTGGGGACCTGATAATCGATGTCACCCACAAGGCTGAGGTAGCGCAGCTCTTGACTGGCTGATTTCTTTTCTGGCGGGGTGCCGGTCAGGCCAATTATTACGGGATTGTCAAGATATTTGACTAGATGCTGCATGATTGCCGCCCAGTAGTCAGTTAAATGGTGGCATTCATCAAAGAGAACTAGCTTAAACTTCTGCCGCCTCAGGGTTTGTAAAAGCTCTACTGCATTCGGGTGCAGCACTTCGTTTAAGTCCATCTCTTCTGCCAGGCGCTTACGCAGACGGCTGACATGGCGTGAAATTTCTTTTTGATAGGCTTTGGGGTTGTTCTGAAAGATTTCCAGAATGCGCAACTCTGCTTCGCCGGTGCCGCCTGAACGGCCTTTGATAAGCTCTTTTACCCAAGAATTATGTGCCAGTTTTTCCAGGTATTCTTGCTCGCGGCCAGGTGTTGAAAGCACCTGGTAGGTCAGCACTGTAATGGGTTTGAGGGGTTTATCGTCCTGGGTGCCCAGTAGTTGTTCCACTCCCAACTTCGCCTTGCCAAAGCTTTTTTCATCGCTCTCTAGGGGCAAGAACAGGTCAAGTTTGCCGCCCCATTGCGATTGAATTGTAGTATTGGGGCAGAGAATCAAAGCTGGGCACTTAAGAGTGCTAATCATTTGCAGGCCGATGATGGTTTTGCCTGCCCCAGGAGGCGCAACTATGTGTATCTCCCGCTCACCCTGGGCCAATTTAGCATCAACTAGGTCGAGAATTTCGCGCTGATAACCACGCATGGGGTAGCGAAACTGCAAGTCAGCCAGCAGCGGCTCTTGGGCATCGCGAAAATCTGCTGGAATCATTGCTTTAGGTTTAGCATCAGTGGAAATCATGGCCCTATTTTACTTTCTTTTGTCGATAGTGCTGAAATTAGGGAAAAGTTCTTCCTTGCTGGCTACAATGATCTGGTCAGCAGATCAAATTGGCTGGATAAAACAGTAAGTAGATATCAATGAGCCATCTGCTCGATATCTGTGATTTTGTTGCAAGACATGGGGTTTAAATGGCATCTTTACCACTTCTTCAAATTGAGTCTGTTTCTAAGAACTATGGTGAGCATCACGTTAAGGCCCTTAGTGCAGTAACTATCAACATTGAGCGGGGTGAATTCGTCTCCCTCATGGGTGCCAGTGGTTGTGGCAAAAGTACTTTGCTCAATCTTATTGCTGGTTTGGATAGTGCCAGCAGCGGCCGTATTATTTTTGATGGTGCTGATGTTACTAAGCTTTCTGATGAAGCTGTCACTGCCCTGCGCGCTAAAAAGATTGGTTTTGTTTTTCAGTTTTTCAACCTATTGTCGACCCTTACAGTAGAAGAGAATGTTGCTCTTCCTCTGGAATTAGGCGGAAATACAAATGCTAGTGAACGGCAAAAAAGAGTATTAGAGATGCTCACCCAGGTGGGTATGGAAAGTCGCCTAAAGTTTTATCCAGCCCAACTCTCTGGCGGCGAAATGCAGAGAGTGGCAATTGCCAGAGCCCTTGTGCATAAGCCCGAATTGATTGTGGCCGATGAACCAACCGGCAATCTCGATTCGGAGAACGGCATCAAGGTGTTAGAGCTACTCAAACACTTGAACAAGAGTTTAAATCAAACCATTGTCATGGCTACCCATAGCGAAGAAGCCGGAGCCATAGGTGATCGCATCATTCGTATGAAAGACGGTTTGGTTCTAAGTGATTCTCTTGTGAAGCACTAATGAAAGAGAATAACTGATGTCTTTTGCCTTCACTTTATTTCTCAGATTTGTTGCCCGAGATGTGCGCCGCAATTGGATTCGCACCCTGCTTACTGTCTTTGGTATTGCCCTTGGTGTTAGTGTTTATCTGGCTATTAGTATTGCTAATAACACGGCAATTTCACAGTTCAAGCAGACAGTTTCGCAAGTGTCAGGAAAGGCCAATATTGAACTCATGCCTCTGTCTGGGCCGGCCGTCCCTGAGAGCATACTGGCTGAATTAGCTAATCTGCGAGCCCTTGGTGTTAAGTACACCCCGATGATTGACGAGCATTTGGTTCTGGTCAATGAGCAACCTGAAAACAGCCCAAACAGTGAAATAGTTCAGCTTATAGGCATCGATATGTTGGCTGATTCTGACTTTAAGTCATATCAGTCTGATGCTGAAGACGAAACTGATGATTCTGGCAAAATTAGAGCTGAAGATACTGATTCAGGTACTACCAAGTCTGACAATCTCAGTGTATTCAGCCCTAGGGCTGTGTTGGTTGGTGGCAAACTAGCCGAGCGTTATAGCTTAAAAAAAGGCAGCAAGCTTACGGTCGTTGTTAACGATCAAAAAGAACAATTGATTGTCGCAGGTGTTCTAGGAACAAGCGGCATTGGTGGCGCTTATAGTGGCAACGTTATTGTGGCCGATATCGGTCTGGCCCAAGATATTCTGAAATGGCCAGGAAAAATTACTAGGGTCGACCTCATTGCCCCTGATGAGGTCTTATCTATAGCTCAAGAAAAGCTCAAAGAGATAATGCCCAGTGATGTGCTTGTGGCCACGCCTGACACCAGATCTGAGCAGGCCGAAAAAATGGTGCGTTCTTTTGAATATAACCTACTGGCTTTGACCTTCATTGCTTTGATGGTTGGTATGTTTTTGATTTATAACACCATGACCATCACTATTTTGAGGCGGCGCCCTGAGATAGGAATATTGCGTGCAATTGGTGTCAGTCGCAGCACTGTACGCAGCATATTTTTGTGGGAAGCTATTTGTCTTGGTTTAATGGGTACCACCCTTGGTGTGGTCATGGGCGCTTTCATGGCCGATGGAGCATTGAAGGCCGTAGCTCAGACCTTCCAATATTTTTACTTCAAAGTTCCGCTGGAAAAAATTACAGTTGATCCACTGCAGTATGTTGCTGCCTTTGCTATCGGTATGGGTCTGACACTAATAGCTGCTTTGCCACCATTATTAGAATCAACTACTGTTAGCCCGGCTGAAGCAACCAGGCGTGCTTCGCAAGAAAGTAAAGTGAGAAGTAGCACTAAACCGCTGTTCCTCGTGGGCCTGGTTTGTCTGGCATTGTGTTACATCTGTGCTCTGCAGCCGCCGGTAAATAATTTCCCGTTGTTTGGCTACCTGGCTGCACTCCTGGCCATAATGGGTTCGTCATTTCTTGTGCCGCTCATATTGGCTCAAACCCTGCCGGCCGTGGCCAGCGTTTTGGCTCGTTTCTTTGGCGTAGAAGGTCGTATCGCTGCTGTTTCTTTGCAGGGCACCTTGGGGCGCACCGCTGTTGCTTGTGCATCGCTAATGATAGGCATCGCCATGATGGTTAGCCTGGCTATCATGATCAGTAGTTTTAGAAAGACGGTAACCCATTGGATCGATCAGAGTTTTGAAGCTGATCTCTGGTTGCAGTCACAAGCTAGAGCTTCAGGCAATAAGTTTGGGCGACTGAAAGAAGATGTGCTCACGGCTGCATCTGCCGTTGATGGAGTAGCTGCCGCTGAAGGCTTTGTCGACCGCAATATCAATTATCAGGGCATGAGTGCATTTCTAGCAGCCGCCGACTTTGATGTCTTGACCAAGTATGGCAATCAGCTTTTCTTGTCTGGAGAATCAAGTAAAGTAGTGTGCGCTCGAGTTGTGGGCATGCATGCCATCATTTCAGAGCCATTTGCTGTGCGCAAAAATTTGAAAAAAGGTGATTCGGTAGAAATCGATACACCTCTGGGTAAGCGCAAGTTTTTCATCGAAGATGTTTTCTATGACTATGCCAGTGATCTTGGCTACATTATTATTCCGCGCGATGTCTACAAGAGTCTTTATAGTGACAACAGCATCTCCAATGTCGCTATCTATCTTAAAGAAGGAGCTGATATTGAGAAGGTGCGGCAGGGAATTTTAAAAAATCTCGATAAGAGTTCATTGGTTTCTTTGTCGAGCACAAGTGAGCTGCGCAAAGAGGCAATTCGAATCTTTGACCGTACTTTTGCTATCACTTATGCACTGCATACGATTGCTGTTACTGTGGCCATGCTTTCCATCATGAATGCTCTCTTTGCCCTTACTATTGAGTCGCGAAGAGAGTTTGCCATTTTGCGTTATATCGGGGCCAAGAAATCGCAGTTGGCTAAAATTGTTTATTTGCAGGCAGCAATTTTAGGAGCCTGTGGCAATCTCGGCGGAATTGGACTGGGATACATACTGTCACTCTTACTTATTCATGTCATCAATAAACAATCGTTTGGCTGGAGCGTTCAATACTTTGTGCCCTACGATTTTATTCTGCAATCGAGTACCTTAGTTATTCTTACTTCTGTGCTTTCAGGTATTTATCCGGCTCGAATGGCTGCTCGAACTCTGGCTCCATCGGTGGTGCGCGATGAATAACAGTAGATCAGAAAATAACAGTAGATCAGAAAATAACAGTAGATCAAATATATTCAAGTTTCTAAAATGCGTGTATATACACCTATTTGTCAAAAAGAGGATGGCGAAAATGTTCAGAGCCAAGTTAAGTTTTCGTTCTGTCTTGACTATGATTTTCGCCCTTCTAGGCACTTTTGCTGCTGTGAATGTCCCGGCCCTGGCTGCCCAGAAGGTCTATAAGCAAGCCTTGCCTGGCTATCAATATAAGTTTCCCCAAGATCACTATAGTCATGACCAATTTCGCACTGAATGGTGGTACTACACAGGCCATTTGTTGACCGAAGATAAGCGGCGCTTTGGTTATGAGCTGACCTTTTTCAGAACTGGAGCTGATAACGAACCCACCAACAAGCAGTCGCCTTGGAAACTAGATAATTTTTACCTGGCACACTTTGCCATCACCGATGAGAACGGTAAGAAGTTTCGCTACACCGAAAAGTTGAACCGCAGCGGCCTCAAGCTCGCTGGCGCTAGGCAAGATGCATATTATGTGTACAACGAAGGCTGGTCGGTTGAAAAAGTTGGTGAGCATTATTTATTGCGGGCCGATTCGCCTGAGTATTCAATTCACCTAGTTCTTGATTCTTTGAAGAAGCCGATTGTGCATGGCAGCAATGGTGTCAGCCAGAAAGCGTCCTGTGTAGGATGTGCTTCGCACTATTATTCAATGACCAGACTGAAGACCGAAGGAACTTTATTTATTGGTGATAAACCAAATGCGGTGACTGGCACAAGCTGGATGGATCACGAATTTGGATCGAATCAGTTGACCTCAGACCAGGCTGGTTGGGACTGGTATTCTATTCAGTTAGACGATAATCGCGAATTGATGTTTTATTTGATGAGACGGGGCGATGGCAGCTTTGAGAAAGAGTCGAGTGGCACGATAGTCAATGCCGATGGTAGCTTCCGTCATTTAACCCTGGCCGATTTTAGTGCTAAGCCTACTGGTTCTTGGGTCTCAGCCAAAACAAAGGGTAAGTACCCGATGGGCTGGAAGTTGTCTGTGCCGAGTGCGGCAGTTGATATCGAGCTGACCCCTACCATGGTTGATCAAGAACTTGTAACTGGTCGCTCTACTGCTGTAACTTACTGGGAAGGCTCGGTTTCGGTAAAGGGCACGTCCAATGGCAAGAGTGTTACCGGGCAAGGCTATGTAGAGATGACAGGCTACGCGGAGAAGTTTAAACAGAAGCTCTAACGAAGCCGTCTGAGAAGCCGCCTAAAAACTCATATGAAAATTATCAAATAGTCGGGAACTTAAGACAAACGCCCCAGTCTTCCCACAGGAAGCCTTGGCAAAACTTACAGGTTTCTATGTGCGTAGTCCGAACTTTTCAAACTATCTGGCGGGAACAATTCATGAGTTTTACTGATGTGAGCCCATCATCACCTATGTATGATGCCATTGCCCTTGAGCGCTTAGCGAACTTTGCAGTGGATAAGCTCAATTGGAATGAGGCTGCCCGACTGCTTCAAGAGTCTCTGGCCATAAGAAAGAAGGCCGACGGTGACAATGCCCCCGGTTATGCTCTGACCTTAGATCGCTTGGCCGAAGTTTATATCAATCAGGGCAAGATTGCCGAGGCTATGGACTGTTTGTCTCAGGCTCTGCCAATTTTGGAAGCAGCTTACTACCCGGCCCATGGCACCGTTGCTGCAATTCTTGAGCACCAGGGCGATTGTCTGGTATGCGAAGGCAAGTTTGCCGAAGCAGAGCCTATCTTTAAGAGAGCGGCTGACATTTATACAGCTAGTGTCACCTTAGAGAATCGCATGGCCCTGCGCTGCATGTATAAACTGGCCAAGGTCTACCTTGCCCTGGGTAAGCCTGCTGATGCCAAGGCAATTTTGCAAAAGACTCTCAAGTATGTCGATACCCCTCTTGGTCCAGTGGCGGAGTTTCGCTATCAGCTAGCTCTGGCGGCTATTCAGCTAAAGGAGACCGTAGAAGCTAGAGAATTGCTACATAGTGCAGCTGTTGATTTCAAGCAACGCAGCAACTATGCTCGGGTGGCCGACTGCTCTTCTGCCTTAGCCGAGATCTGTCGCTCTGATAGCGCCGGTGCTGAGGCTGACGAGTGGATTCGCCAGGCTTTGCGTTATGGCCAAATGGCAATTAAGTCTCCCTACCCAGATGACATATTTTTGGCTACACTGCTACGAGCTTAGTCAATAGCAGGTATTAGTTAGTACGCCATGAAAGCTATGCAGTTTGAAAAAGTGGGTCAGCCTTTGCAGCTGGTTGAGCGCGAAGCTCCGGCTTTGCTTGCGCACCAGATTTTGCTGTCGGTCAAAGCTTGTGGCATTTGTCGCACTGACTTGCATATTATAGATGGTGAATTGAATCAACCAAATTTGCCGTTGATACTGGGTCATCAGATTGTGGCAGAGATTAAAGCCCTGGGTGCCGATGTCACAGGCTTTACTGTTGGACAAAGAGTTGGAGTGCCCTGGTTAGGACAAACCTGTGGTCATTGCAAGTTTTGTTTGTCAGGTCGCGAAAATCTCTGTGATCATGCTCTCTTTACTGGTTATACCGTGGATGGTGGCTACGCCAGCGAGGCCATAGTCAATTCACAGTTTTGCTTTGTTTTGCCAGAAGAATCTAACTATTTGTCTGATACTGACATAGCACCGTTACTTTGTGCTGGATTAATAGGCTGGCGCACTCTCAAACTCGCTGGCGATGCTAAGCGTATTGGTGTTTATGGCTTTGGCGCCGCCGCTCATATAGTGATTCAGGTCGCTTTATATCAAGGGCGTGAGGTTTATGCTTTCACCAGAGACGGTGACTCAAGCGGTCAAGAATTCGCGCGAAAACTAGGTGCCTCTTGGGCTGGAGGTTCTAGTCAGTTACCTCCAGAGAAGCTTGATGCCGCTTTAATATTTGCACCAGCGGGTGAATTGGTGCCCTTAGCTCTGCAAGCATCCGATAAGGGCGCTGCCATCGTTTGTGGTGGCATTCATATGTCAACCATTCCTTCATTTTCGTATGACCTGCTTTGGGAAGAGCGCTCAATTAGGTCGGTTGCCAATCTCACGAGAGTTGACGCTGCGGAGTTTTTAGCTATAGCTTTCAAAATACCAATAAAGACTAATGTCACTGTCTATCAATTAGAAGAGGCCAACCAAGCTCTTTCTGATTTAAGACAGGGCAAATTTAAGGGTGCTGCGGCTCTAAATATTAGTGTCTGATTGATGTCTGAATGACTGTTTAGCAGATGCGCGGTAACTGATCCCCAACCAGCATGTCGACGATTCGTTCTCCGCCAAAAATTGTTTTTAAGATTACAGTTTCTTTTGGTGCTGCAAATATCTCAGCGATAATGGTGCTATCTTTTCCCGCTTCATTCTGGCGCATGGCTTCTAGTGCCACTTGAGCATAGGTGGCTGGAACCACAGCGACTAATTTGCCTTCATTTGCTAAGTAGAGCGGATCGATACCCAGTATTTCGCAGATGCCACGCACTTCTGCTCGTATTGGCAGGGCCTTCTCGTCAATTTTTATACAGACCTCACTGGCACGGGCGAATTCATTGAGCACGGTGGCAACTCCACCGCGGGTGGCATCCCTCAGACAGTGGACTTCAGGGCAAGCTTTCAGTAGATCAGAAATAAGGTGGTTGAGGGCGCAGCAGTCACTAGCGATATTGTTTTCGAGGGCCAGATCACCGCGAGCACCAATAATCGCAGCACCATGATCGCCGAGATGACCGTTAATCAAAACCACATCACCGGCTTGTGCATTACCGGCGCCGACATTGATGTGTGCTGGTATAACGCCAATACCAGAAGTGTTGATAAAGATTTTGTCGGCAGCGCCGCGTTCCACTACTTTGGTGTCTCCACTAACAATTTTGACCCCAGCTTTGCTTGCCGCTGTTTTCATAGAAGTCGCTATGAGCCTTAAGTCGTCAACGGCCAAACCTTCTTCTATAATCATGCCGCAGGTAAGGTAAAGGGGGATGGCACCACCGACAGCTAGATCGTTGACTGTGCCATTGATGGCGAGGGTGCCGATGTCGCCGCCATTAAAAAAGATTGGGTGAACCACATATGAGTCGGTAGTGAAGGCTAGGCGATTGCCTTGAGCTGTCAGGAGAGAAAGATCGATACGGGCTTGATCTTCTAGTGGTGCTAAAAGATCGTTGTCGAAACTACCGACGAAAATGTCTTCTATCAGATCGCGCATGGCTTTGCCACCACTACCGTGGGACATATCGATAGACTGTCCGCGCACAATACCTGATCTCTTGCGCATTGGAGACGAGTTCATGAGATGCTCTTTTCCTTTAGGGTCATGATTTCTTGCAGATTGCCAAAGTTATAGTATGCAGCACATGCTCCTTCGGAAGATACCATCAGAGCCCCCATTGGCGTTTCTGGAGTGCACGCAGTGCCAAATAACTGGCACTGCCATGGTTTTATTGCTCCTCGCAAAACCTCTCCACATTGGCATAATTCAGGATCGGCCACTTTTAGGTTGGGCATAGAAAACTTTTTCTCGGCATCAAAATGACTATAGGCTTCTGTCATCTTCACGCCCGATTGGTCAATTGAGCCTAGTCCGCGCCATTCAAAATAATCGCGCAATTCAAAGACACTAGCCATCGCTGCTAAACCAGGGCTGTTGCCTCCTGTCGCCACAACCCGGGCATATTGATTTTCTACCTGGCAGCGCCCCTCGGCAATTTGTTTGATCAGGAGCCACAGTGACTGCAAAATATCGATTGGTTCAAAGCCTGTTATGACAATGGGTTTCTTATAAAGATTGGCGACAAAATGAAACGGTTCCTCACCGACCACCATACTCACATGCCCTGGGGCAACGAAACCGTCGAGTTGCATACTCGGTGAATCTAAAATTGCTTTGATGGTTGGGACCGTGGTGATATGGTTGCAAAACAGTGAAAAGTTTTTGACATTATCTTCGGCGGCTTGCAAGACAGTGAGCGCCGTGCTGGGCATTGTAGTCTCGAATCCAAGGGCGAAAAATATTACTTCTCTATCGGGATTTTTCTTGGCTAGTTCAAGGGCGTCAAGCGGAGAATAGACCATGCGAACATCAGCGCCATCAGCTTTGGCCTGGAGTAAATTTTTCCTAGACCCAGGAACGCGCATGGCGTCACCGAAGGTGGTGAAGATTACTTCTGGTCGCTCAGCCAATGCTATACAATCGTCAACTCGCCCCATTGGTAGCACGCAGACAGGGCATCCGGGGCCATGAATTAGTTCGATTGTCTTAGGTAAGAGTTGTTCGAGGCCATAGCGGAAGATTGTGTGAGTATGTCCACCACAGAATTCCATTATTTGCAGAGGTCGCTGGCTGGTTGTCTTTATTTTAGGTAATAGTCGTTCAATTTCTGCCAGCAGTGTCTTTGCTAACTCAGGGTCCCTAAATTCATCAACATACTTCATATTTGCCTCGCTTGATCTGATTCTAGTTTTGCTCAGAACTTTGCATCGCCTCTAGCTCTTTTTGTGCTTCACCTAACTCCATCAGCAGCTCTAACGTTTTTCTTGCCTCGTCTTCGTTAATCACGCTCATGGCGAAGCCGACATGAACAAGAACCCAGTCGCCAACGCAAGATTCTATCGGATGGCTATCGCTAACTATGCAGGCCAGGCTAATTTGTCGCCGCACGCCTGATATTTCTACCTTTGCTAAATGCTTTGCGGCATCTATTATTTCAACGACTTGCCCAGGTATGCCAAGACACATGGCTTCGCTCCTTCTTTTCTATTTGCCCTGCTGCCGAGATAACAGCTTGGCCCAGTGATATGCCACCATCGTTTGTTGGCACTTGTCTGTGAGTAAGCACTCGGTAGCTTTTCTTAGTTAGATCTGACTTGACTAACTCTAATAATATTCTGTTTTGAAAAACGCCACCGGAGAGAGCCACAGTAGACAGCCCGTTGTCGTGGCCTGACGACAATTGTTCGACCATGGCGATTATGACCTTTGCCAGACCCTGGTGGAAGCGAGTTGCCATTACTGGTGGTGCTGTACCAAGGCGAAGATCACTTAGTAGCGCCTGCCACATGGATTTAGAGTCGATGTATGGTAACTTCTTGCCAAGATTTTCAATGACAAACGGGTAGGCCTGTTGATCTTCCCCTTCCTCTAGTGCATTGCTGCTCACAAGTGCCTCTAGTTCGATGGCGGCTTGTCCTTCGTAGCTCATCTCTGCACGGCAAACACCAATTGCAGCAGCTACTGCATCAAACAATCGACCACAAGAAGACGCCAGTGGAGCATTTTGTTTGCTTTTGAGCATTGCGTCGTAGGTAGCTAGAGGCTTGGTTTGGAAGTATTTGGTTAGTTCCAATTCTGCATATTGCTCAAAATAGTTTTGCCAGCCTATTGCTGTCACTATATGAGCATAGGCATTGCGCCAGGGCTCCCGCATTGCCTTGGCACCGCCTAGCAATGCAACTGGTCTAAAAGTTGCTATTCTCTCGAAGCTGCCATAGTCTGCCAACAAAAATTCACCACCCCAGTAGCTGTCATCCATGCCATAACCCAAACCATCTAAAGCTACTCCTATTACCGGCCCCGCTTCTAGAGGCCAGCCGTTATCTGCCAGGCACGAGGCTATGTGAGCATGATGATGCTGTACCGGATCAATTTCAGCTAAAAGATTTCTCCCCAATTTACTTGATAGATACTCAGGATGATAATCAATTGCTATGCGCATTGCCTTGAATCGAAAACAATTTTGATAGAGTTCTAGATTCTTCTGATAATCGCTATAAGTTTTAGCCTCTTCTAAGTCACCCATATGTTGGGACATAATGGCGCGGTTATCTTGCAAAAGGCAAAATGTATTCTTTAACTCAGCACCGAGGGCAAGTACCTCTGGTGCTGATTCGAAGCCTGGTGGAAGTTTAATTGGAGTGGGTGCATAGCCACGGGCTCGCCGTAAAACTTCGAAACTATTATCCTTTGCTGCACGCACAACTGAATCGTCTAAGCGATTGACGATGGCGCGATCGTGAAGCAAAAAGAAATCAGCGATCTGGGCGAGATATTCTTTAGCTTCGTCATTGTCAGTGCATTGAGGCTCTTCAGAGAGATTGCCTGAAGTAAGTACTATTGGTATGTTCAGGTTTTGCAAGAGTAGGTGATGGAGGGGGCTATACGGCAGCATGAAGCCTAAGGTCGTTTGCTTCGGAGCCACGGCATCTGAGAGCTTTTCTCTAGTTACTACCTTCTTTTGCTCAAGCAAAACAATGGGAGCCTCGTGACTCTTGAGTAGCGACTCTTCTGCCGCGCTTACCAGACAATAGCGTTTGATAAGATCGAGGTCTCTTGCCATTAGGGCAAAGGGCTTTTCAAAGCGCTTTTTCCTTTGCCTAAGAGTGGCAACGGCTTTATCGTTTGTGGCGGCGCAGGCGAGGTGGAAGCCGCCGATGCCCTTTATCGCTACTATTTCGCCTCTTATGAGCAAATTTGCCGCCGCCTCTATGGCGTCTATCGCCTCGTGTTCAGAAGCATGCTCAATGCCCCATTTGTCTTCAAGCCAAACTTTCGGTCCGCATACCCTACAGGCATTTGGTTGAGCATGAAAGCGGCGGTCCTTTGGATTTTGATATTCGCTTTCACAGTCAGGACACATAGGAAATGCAGCCATGCTGGTCATGGCGCGATCATATGGAATTGCTTTGATGATCGAGAGTCTCGGGCCACAATGGGTGCAGTTTGTAAATGGGTAGCGATAGCGACGATTAGATTGACAGAAGATCTCACTGAGACAGGCCTGGCATGTGGCAGCATCGGCAGCTATATTTGTTGCCACTGTGCTACTTTTGCTCGTATCTATGGCAAATGAAGTTGGTATGGTCCTTGTCGCGATAACACAAGTATCTTCAAGCTCTTTATACGTAATTTCTTTATATGTAATTGACTCGATGCGAGCAAGTGGGGGTGACTTCTCTCTAATGGCTTGAATGAAAGCTTCCAAGGTCGCCTTGGGGGCAAAGGCTTCTATTAAGACACCATCACCGTCGTTGATTACTTTGCCGCTGATGCCCAGTTGGTTGGCGAGGGTGAAAACAGTTGGTCGGAAGCCAACACCTTGAACTGTGCCTTTGACTCTAATTGACCAGCCCGTCGTGGTCGCTTGTGATTGAGAATAGGTTCCCACGGCTTTGTTGTCCAGATAGAGAATGCCTATGATTACTCAGACAGGATACCACCGAGAGGCTAACACTTTACTTCTTGGCTCTACATAAGAAGGCAAAATTGGCAGTTCTCTCAATTTACTGCTCTTTGAAGTGTAGAATCTATTTCAAGATAAAGCTACAACGGTATAAAGTGATAAATTGATTGAACTTCCTCTACTAGGAACAGCACTAATTCTCGGCCTCAGGCATGGAATAGATCTTGATCATATCGCTGCCCTGGTTGATATCTGCGGTGCCAGTGCCGGAGAGCCTCGCCTGCGCCGGAAAGGCCTGACGCTTTCTCTGGCCTATGCGCTCGGGCATGCTCTGGTTATATCTGTTCTTGGTCTGGCAGCCATTACATTTGCTGCTCTCTTGCCAGCCTGGATTGATACGGTCATGGAACGGGTGGTTGGCGTCACTCTTGTGGTTCTTGGTTTGTACTTACTTAATACTGTATTTGGTGCCATCAAAAATGCCGATACTTTCAAGTTCAAAAGTCGCTGGACTGCGTTCTATTCTCTCTTGCGAGGCGCCTTTGCTAAGCTAACAAAGCAGGCTTTGAATGAAGAAGAGCCGGTGCTCTCGGCGCGCGGAACCTTTGCTATTGGTATGCTTCACGGTATTGGTGCTGAAACCGCGACCCAGGTTCTATTGATATCGGCCGTTGGTGGTGTCGCTTCTCAATCGACTGCTATAGCTATGCTGGCAGCCTTTGTTATTGGTCTGGTCGCATCGAATACCGGCATTGCTCTCTTATCGCTCGGTGGTTTCGGCACCGCTTCTAGCTGGCGGCCGCTATATCTTCTTGGCGGCGGGCTGGCTGGTGTGTTTAGTCTCTTTGTCGGTGGCACATTCTTGCTTGGCTTAGTCGAATAAATGATGAATAAGTGATGAATAAGTTTAGAACAAGTCTAGATAAAAGCCGCTTACTCGCCTGATTCTTTGTCTTGCTTAAGTTCTTGTTCTTGCACTGGCTCATTGTCAATTAAATCGTCATTGGGGCTCACGGCCACATGCTCGCCGCCGCTCAATCCTTCTTTTACTTCTACTTCGCTACCAAAATCGCGACCAATGACGATTGGTTGATATTTCGCTTTGCCGTCTTTGACTACAATGACAAACTGTCCACTTGGCCTGGTCACTAGGGTCGTTCCCGGTACGCGAATCCACTTGCCTTCTCTAGCACCAGTCAATTTGATTTCGGCGTACATGCCGGGCAGCAGCGAGCGGTCGGTATTGTCAATTTGAATTTCTGTTTGTCGAGTTCTTGTACTAGGGTCAAGAGCACCGCTAACATTGGTGACTATGCCGTTGAACTTGCGCTCGGCAAATTCAGGTACTGTAATTTCGGCCAGTTGCCCGGCCTTGAGATAGCGGGCCACACGCTGGGGAACGCTGACGTAGACCCTCAACCTGTCGATGCGGGCTAGTTGGTATAACTCTAAGTTGTTCGACTGACTGCCCTTGGTGATCAGCGCACCGGGGTCGACTTTGCGCAAAGTGATAATGCCATCGAATGGTGCCAATACTTTTTGGAACGATTGCTCTACTTCTAAGCGCCGCACTTCAGCTTGCTTGGCTTTGACTTCAGCCAACGACTCTTGTATCTGTGATTGGGCTGCCACTATCTTTGCTTCAGCTGCCAGTACATCAGCGTCTTGGGCTTTTAACTCAGCTGAGGTTGTATCGAGAAACCGTACTTTTTCATCTCGAGACTGAAGGCTAACTGCCCCTCTGGTGGCTAAGTTAGACCAGCGGGTAGCCGTTACTGTGGCATAGTCAACATTGGCTTTCGCTTTTACTACATTGGCCTGGGCTGTTGCTTTTTGCGCCACGGCTTCTTTTAGTTGTGCTCTGGTTTGGTCAACTGTGGCCTTGGCTCTTAGTAAATCGGCACGTGCTTGTTCTAGTTCTTGGTCCACAGTGGGGGTGTCTATGACGGCCAGGAGCTGACCCTTTTTGACCAGGTCGCCGATATCAACCATGCGGCCTGTGAGGTAGCCATCTACACGAGCATAAATTGTAGTGTACTGAATGGCGCCGATGTTAGCGGGTAAGACCAGCTTTTCAGTTTCATTGGCCAACGAAGCGATAATTGTCCGCACTACAGGTAATGCGCCGATAGTTTCACTGGTGGCTTTGTCTAGATCTTTCTTGCGTTCAAAGCGAGGCAATAGACCAAGCACAAGAAGAGTTGCGAGAATTATCATCACCACAATCACGACAATGATTAGCTTGCCTAAGCCTTTCTTATTGCGCTGGCTAGACTTAGATCTAACTATAGATCTAGCTTTAGATTGAGTGGTTTGTCGGTTAATTGTCACTTCGGCCTCTTTCGCAATAGAGAAAACATTAGGGGTACAAATAACAAGGTTGAGAATGTGGCAACCGTTAGGCCACCGATTACCGCCCTACCAATCGGCGCGTTCATAGAACCGCCCTGGCCACCACCAATGGCCATGGGAATCATGCC
>JAUPUU010000419.1 GCA_030917395.1 Cyanobacteriota bacterium erpe_2018_sw_21hr_WHONDRS-SW48-000092_B_bin.40 | reverse complement strand
GCGTGAACTGTCTAAAGCGTCCTTGCTGAGCGCTCTCTGCCCGCCATACAGAGCCGATTTGAATAGACTTGAAAGGATTAGGCAGGTTGTTCTGATTGTGCGAGTAGAAACGCACCAGAGGTACTGTCAGGTCGAAGCGTAAGCCCATGTCGGAGAGCTGGTGCGGTTCTACTCGCTCTGCAGGGTTGGTGTCGCAATTCACTGCTTCAATCAATGGCTGCAGAAGCTGTCCTTGACTCTTTATTCTGTTGATTTCTTTGTCAAGCTTGTCGCCGCGCTTCAATACTTCAAAAATTAGCTGCAGATTTTCGCCGCCCTCTCCTCGTTTTAGTAGCCGGATGTTTTCTAAGCAAGGTGTTTCAATTTTGGTAAAGCCAAAGCGCTCATAGGTAGCGGTAATTATTTGCGTGGCCCAGTCGCGTAGACGTACTTCGGCCGGTGCGAAGTCACGCATGCCGCTGAGTGGGGCTGAGCTAATTTGAGTGTCGGTGGCCATGTGAATCCTTTTTAGATCTAGGGCTTAGGTCTTGAGCTTAGGGCCGTGTCATGCAATAGAGAGGCAAGCTCTATTGGAGCCGCTCCCTGTGAACGCATACAAGAATACTGCAAATTCGGATTTTATTTATACTATCTGGTTTAGTATAATGAGGATTTTAAAAATGTCCAAAGAGAAAACGAGAATACCTAGGATGCCACAATGAAGTAGCACCCTAGGTATCTTTTGTCCTCGTGAGAGAACAGCCAATCGTTATCTAGGCGATTCTAGGCGATTGGCTGCTCGGATTGATGGTGGTTACCAGAGAGCCCTTTCGGCCTCGACGCGATGAGCGAAAGTCTTCCGGGCGCGTGGCGCTGGCGAAGATTTGGCGCTCTCGACGAAGAGAGGAGAGGTGCCCGCTTGGTTGTTTTCGGGAGAAGAGCTCTTCTGCTCTTCGGTGTCCTGTGCGGAATTGATTTCGTTGGTGTTGCTGGTCATAAGCTATAAGACCCCTTGATGGTGGTTAATTAGTTTGTTTATCCTTGATGGTTGGCGCTCCATCCGAATGAAAAAAGAAGCGCAGTCGAAGCCCGTCCGTTGAAGGAAAAGCCCTGGCTGCGCCTCTTTCAAAGTTTGTCTCTAGGCCAGTTTTTCTTGCTTTTAAACTAGAGTGCCGATTTTTTGCAGAAAGAGTTCAGCTCAGCTCAGGGCTGAGGGTGAACTGCTAGATGCTGCAAGAGCCGCCGTCGCCGTGGCAGAGGGTCATGCGCGCTTGGCGCAGTTGACCTTCGGCCTGAGCAATGGCAGACTCGGAGAACTTGATCAGCTCGTCGGCGCGAGTGATCTTGCTGTTCAGGTCGATAGGCAGCTCGACGACGACGCGCGGTGCTTCGCAGCTGGTCTGTGCGGGCGGTTGCGGTGTGCCGGCTTGCAGCTGCTCGAACCACTTGTTCGGGTCAGGTGCAGCGCAGGTTGTGCAGCCAGGCTTGGCCGAGAAGTCGATCAGAGGTTCGTCGCCGTTGACTTCGGGGATGGGGCCAGAGTGAGCCTTGAGCGGGCTCAGTGCGGCGACATCTTCGAACGAGACGACGGTGACTTCCAGCTTGATCGATTCACAGCGCAGTGCTTCGAGTGCCGATTGGTTGACCACCGTGTCTGCCGCTTGCGACAGATTGGTGGCGGTGACGGAGTTGGCGCGAGCACGACTGACAAGGGCAGTAGCTGCCTCGTTGTTGGCCGAGCCCACTTGCTTTTCCAGCCCGCTGAGCAGAGATTGCAAGTTGACCAATCGCTTTTTCAAGCGCGTCAGTTGTACGGGAGCAGCGTTTGTCCCTGGGTAGGATTGTTCGCCGGGATACATGGTTTATTCTTCCTCAGGTTTGTCATCAGCTCTCGGGCAATAGCCCAGAGGGTTGAGACCTTTTTGCGTGTTGCAGGAGGTACATTGGCCGTTGAACATGATCTGCTTGTACTTCTTGCAGCATGGACAAGTACCAGTGTCGGGGCCGATCAGGCTATGCCCGCAAAGGGTTGTCGGCGGCTTGGTGTAGTCCAAGTCGATCAGTGCGTGATTCGTCATTCGTGAGTATTTACCTTTACTGGTTGTTGGTCACTGAGGGGGATGATTGCTGCACGCTAGCGCTAGGGTAAGCACAGTGGTCAATCATCACCGCCAATGATGGGATGAAGATGTCTGTTGAATGTTCGTGGGTTGATGGTTTGGAAAGTTTGGTTGGAGGTCCGGAGGAAGAGAAGGAAAAATAGCTTCATCAGCCTATGAAACTTCCAGCCCGTGTTTCAAATCCAAGCCCTGGTGCCCGTTACGTAATGTTTGCATATAATTCGTGGTGCAAAAGTATATTTTAATTTTCTCGACCACTTCTGTCTGATTGCGCTAACTCTCGCTGTCATTGGGTTTTCGGAGGTATGACTGCTGTCGAGTTCGCGGCAAATATTTCTTTTTCGCTGATAGAGAACTGATTAAGACAAGCTTAAATCAACGGTCTTGTCTCTTGACGCTAGCGAGAGCGCGCGAGCTAGCGTATAACTCGCCTTCCTCTTGGCAATTTTGAAAGTTATGCAGTATGCGGGTTTTGGGAGATGGAACTTTTATGAGTTGTAGCCAATTTATAGTTCCTTTAGGAACGGCCAGGGTTCAAGGTTTCTGGGGGTTTGCTAACTGGATATCTGGGCATAAAGGCTAGAGCTATCAATGGAGAATTCTCATATGTCTGACAAGCCGCAAGCCCAAGAGATGCCGGAAACCAAAATTGATAATCGCAATTTACTACATGAAAAGCCCCAGACCCAAGAAGACAAGCTCAGTGCTTTTACTACTCGCTTAGTCGAAGCAGCGGATCAAAGAGCTGTGATGATGAATAGTAATGGCAGTTCGTGGAAGGCTAACCGCCTGGTGCTAGAAGCGGCTGGTATTGACGCTCCGCGTGTGCCTAATGCCGCAGCGGTGGAAGACATTCCCGGAATGCAAAAGTTGCCACCTGGCGAGAAGCCTAAGCCTGGCGATGTTTACACCACAGGTGCGGATGCTAAACACCCTAATGGTTACTCATTTATTGTCAACGCTGAAGGGCGAGCGGTGTCAGACCACATGGCAAAGTTCCCCGATTTGAACCAATACAAAGACGTCAAACATTTTCGCAAAGTTGAGTCTTAATCAACTTTGACAGCGCTTCTTTAGTGGTTTTTAGCTCAATCTCGCTCAGGGGTTGAAGCAACTTTTTTTGCACCTTTTCAGTAATGCGCTTAGCGTGAGTAAGGGTTTTGCGACCCTTGGGTGTAATCAATAGCTGATACTTGCGCCGGTCGTTTTCGTCTTTGTGGCGCATCAGCAGTTCGCGCTCTTCTAGTCTGTCCACGATGTCTACCATTGAGGTGCGGTCAATACCGTTGCGTATTGCCAGCTCCTGTTGCGTTTCGCTGGCTTGATTCTCAATCATGCGCAAAATTACATACTCTTGAAATGATAGTGACAGCGGCTTCAGGCCGTCGGCAACAGCGTCGCGCATTAGTCGGGCAGCTTTGTTCAAGAGAAAGCCGAGATTGTCTTTCAAATTATCTGGAATTGGAGCTTCGATGTCAGTGGCCATAATGTTCTCCAGATTCAAAGCTGCAATTAGTTGGCGGGTCAACTAATCAGTAATTCGAACTAATGCCTACCTAATATATAAGTAGATGGGCGATTGTCCCCAATTATGAGATTGGTTTTATCTAAATATGGAATCATTACCTGGGCACCTGCGTCTATTGATGCATGAAGGAAACAAGTGCTTTGAAGGAGCCAAGTGATGAACAAATTTACCCCCCTCGCATTATCAGGTTTGCTTTTTTGTGCTCTCCCAGCCATTGCAGATGATTCCGCTTCTACTGGTAGTGCACGCTCTCAAACAGCTGTTAAAGTCTGTGCGCCGGGTTCGATGCATGAAAAACTAAAATTGACTAGCGAGCAAGAAGACAAACTTAGTTCTATTCGTGATCAGTACAAATTAGCAACCGCCCAGAAAAAAGCCGAGTTGGAAGTGGCTATGGGCCAACAACGTCAGCTAATGTCAAAAGCTACTATTGATAAATCGGCTGTGCTGGCGCTGCAAAGCAAGATCAATTCGCTTAGAGACGATTTGTCTAATGCCCGCGTAGACATGGCTTTGACTGCATCAGCGGTGTTCACTCCCGAGCAGCGCGAAATGTTTGCAAAATTTGGTCATGGTCGCGGTCATGGCGGGCCTGGTATGCATAAGTGGGGCGGTCACAGACCAGGTGGGCCGATGGGCGGACCTGGTGGCGGATGGGAGCATAGGGGTGTGAGCGCAAACGGTTAGTTTTAAAAGGTCGTAGGTTTTTCAAAAGCAGAGGGGTTCACCCTCTGCACAGGAGAGAGTCATGAAGATCAAGGCAGCTAGTTTGTTTGGAGTTTCCCTGGCACTAGCAGTGATCGCGATTGCTGCACCCGCTCAAGCCCGAGACAACAATGGTTATGGTAACTATTTGAGCAGTGGAGTTAGTAGTAACTTCGGTGGCAGAGGTGGTGCTTGTGATCGTGATAACGATGGCAATGGTGGTCATCATCGTCATGGTCAAAGAGCGTTTGGTGGCCAGTTCCAGAATCAATACGGTAACCAGAATCAGTATGGCAATCAGAATCAAGTAGGAATTTATCCCAATACTCCATTTGGTGGTAATACCGCCTATGGTTACAATCAAAATGTTGGTTATAACGGTTTTGGTAATAATCAATCGCTCTTGAACCAAGTAACCCAGATTCAGCAACAACTCTCTGCTGGCAACTTGTCTTCTCGTGATCGCAATAAGTTGGTGAATAGGCTAAATAAATTGCAAGCTCGTTTAGGCAATCAAAACTATAGTTCGAATGGCTACAACAACGGCATTCTCAGCAATTTACGCAATCAGTATTTGAATAACGGCACGTTCAACACTGGTTCCCTCAACAACGGTCTGGGCGTGAATGGTCTGGCTAATGCCGGTTATGTCAATCAAGTGCGCGGCATGCTTGGATTCTAGGAAAAGCGAAGTAATCTAAAGTGGTTGATCTAGGTCGACGGAAGCAATTCCGTCGACT
>JAUPUU010000049.1 GCA_030917395.1 Cyanobacteriota bacterium erpe_2018_sw_21hr_WHONDRS-SW48-000092_B_bin.40 | reverse complement strand
CGACATCATTAGTACTGGCTGTGTCAGACATGATGCGCTTTTTGGGATCTTGTAGATAACGATTAACCATGGTGGAGAAATCGTCGAACAAAAGACGACTGGCTTTGATTGGATCTGACTGAGGAGTCATTGTGGTTGGCCGTCTGTAAGGACCAACCTTGAGCATGTTGACCTTCTTATCATCAAGGTGAGCAACAGCAAACATAGTTGTTCCAAGTGTTCCAATCACACGAGCTGTGTCTAATTGCTCAACCAAACCAGCAGTATCAAGCTGCCGAATAGATAGACCTGGATAAGAAAGAGCCTTATCAGCTGTCGATTCGCGCACGAAACCGGCAGCATCATTGAGCTCTTTGGCAGTACCGACATAAGTCATTGGATTGATCGTATCAATCCAACCGTTAGCCACCCATACTTCCCACTCTTGTTGCACGGCATTCATGCGCATACGCTTGGGCATGCCATAAACTGCGGCGGAAATGCGAATACCAGGTTTAGCTGCACGCAATGACTCGGACATCTCTTTAACAAAACTGCTGACGTTATTAGCTTTCCAATGAATCCACATTGTTCTGGTGTCTTCATCAAGACGATCGAGCGATAGACCAGTCTCGCGCTCGAATTTTTGTCGGCCGAGCCAATTGAAGCCCATCTCAGAGCCTTTATTGTTGAAGGGATAGCGGATGTAATCGAGCTGAATGCCATCTACCGGGTAGCGATTGACCACTTCAAATATCAAACTTTTGACGTAAGCACGACACTCTGGGTTAGACGGATCAAGCCAATACTCAAATTGTCTAGGTGGCAAAAAGGCACCAGTTTGAGAAGCCAATGCCCAAGAATAATCATGAGCAGGAAGCACTGGACCAGGATAATCTGACTCTTTACCAACAATGGGGTTGTGTTTAGCATTGCCCACAGTAAAGGTCCAGAACCAGGCATGAAATTCCATGTTGCGCTTCTTCGCTTCTGAAATGGCACAACCAAGCGGGTCCCAGCCTAGAGTCTCGGGGTTCTGAGTACCAATTTTAGAAGGGAACATAGTGAAACCAGCATTGTTGGTCTCGAAATAAACAACGTTTATATTGGCGGTCTTCAACTTATCAAAAAGCTGGGCCATACCTTTGGCACCACGGGTGGAGACAATCGTTCCTCTATCAAGCCAGACAGAACGAGCTTCAACTGGACGAACAGGCATCGACTGAGCAAAGGCCATAGCAAAGTCTTGACGGGCTTTCTGTACATGCTCATCGGCTTCTAAGAAGCGTCTATCGCTGTAGGCTTGCTGGAAAGATTTGACGTGCTCAACAGCCGAATCATAAGAGGCTTGAATGGTTTTGAGCGGTACCGAAAACTCAGCTTGCTTAGCGGTCTTGATCGCTTCATCAGTACGCTTAGCAAGATAATCAAGCTCTTGCGAAATGGTTTGATAATCAGCAAAGCTAATTTGAACCGCTGCAGCTTGAGTGATACCAGGCGACAATTCGTCTAAAGCTTGCGAGAGCATCAAAGCATTGCTTGATACTTCACCCTGAACACCAGGTGCCCAGCCCATGAAAATTACATTACCGGCCCGAGCAATACCAATGCCTTGCTCCTGACCATTTGCATCTTGCCAGGTAGCCATACTGCTACCGGTGCCACTCAAGGCCAATTGGGAGATGACGCTAGCAATGGCGAACTCAGCAGTTGGTGCGTTAATTGCGCCTGGCTTGCTCCAGACTAATTTGTTTACTTCTTTAATCGTTGCTTGCTTAGCCGAAGCAACCCCAGCCAGTGCTTCCAAAGATTGAGCACCGGCACCAGGAACACCAGCACCATCAGTGATGAGAAGCTTGCCGCCACCACGAGCAAAATCAGAAAGAGCTGAAACTTCAGCTGCTGGTAGGTCAACGAGTAGTGGCACCACGATTACTTTATAGCCCGAGAGCCTGGCAACACCAGCATCGACATCGCCATCACTCAGTTCATCGTAGCGAACGTTGGCACCATCTAAGGCTTTGCGAAAAACCTTATAGTCGTCTTCAAAAGTTCCGATGTGTTGATCTTGATATGTAGCACCGTTGCGTCCACTCTTGAGAATGGCAACAGGAGAAGCGGCCCAGACTGGAGCAACGAGAGCTAATTGAACGAAACCTTGAAGTAGCCCAGACATTAAGAGCAAACTTAAGACCGAGCTTTTAACTTTTGCCATTGACCCTCGCTGAAATTCTATGTTGTCTGATTCCGTTTTATCTAGTGACTGTTATTGCGAGACTTAGTTAATCGGTCAAGATCGCGCTTAGTCTCTTTCTTGGCAATATTCTCGCGCTTGTCATATAGCTTTCGACCTTTAGCCAGAGCCAAGTCAACTTTAACCAAATGACCTTTGAAGTACATTTTAAGCGGAATCAGGGCCAGACCTTTCTCTTGCATGTTTGATTTCAACTTAAGAATTTGCTTCTTATGAACGAGCAAACGGCGCTTGCGCAGCGGCTCATGATTGAATCTATTACCAAAGTCATACGGAGATATATGGCAGCTATATAGCCAAAGCTCTCCGTCTTCTACCTTTACGAAGGCATCAGCTAAATTAGCCTTGCCAGCACGAATAGATTTAACTTCGGTACCATACAAGGCTATACCGGCCTCTAAGGTATCGAGAATTTCGTAGTCATGCCGCGCGCGACGATTGTCGGCCACTGTCTTAAAGAATGGCTTCTCGTCTTTTGCTGTCTTCTTAACTGGTTGCTTAGTCGGCTGAGTCATCTAAATAGTACGGTCGGCATCTCAGTATAGCCGGGTAGCAGTCACTTAGCCAATTAGGCAGAAGGCAAGCAGGGCCGCTTGGCAAGCGTGGTATCATCTTAATTATGATCAAAATTGAGCCCCTATTCGCCACAGAATCAACTCAGGTTCGCGCCTTATTGCGCTACCAAGGCGAGCCTGTGCCTTATGAGAGCTTCTGTGCTGAAGACCGCTACATGATTACCGGTCTGACATTCTGGCAACATTGGTTGCCCTGTCACTGGCATATTTCGCCATCTGTATATGTAGCGAAAGAAGACGGCCTTGTCATAGGCATGATTTCGCTACATCCTATTGGCAAATCAAAAAACTGCTGGCAAGTCGATCACCTTGTGGTGCATCCCAATCACCGCGGTCGCGGTATCGCCCAAGAGTTGCTGCGCTTCGCCTTTGCTCTTTTTGGCAGTCAAGGTATTAGCCATTTCGTTGCCGAAGCCTCAGATCAAAACCAGGGCGCTCTTGCAGTGCTTGCTAGCTGCGGCTTTCGTCGCTCAGCTCGCATCACTCACTACCAAGTGCCGGCCGACCTTAAGTTAGACCTCAAAGCCGAGGCAAAGGCAGAGCAAAGTAATGGGCAAAATCTAGACCAGAAAAGCTCAGCCAAACCAGAAAGCAAATCAGAAGATAATTTCCGCCTGGCCATTCCTGAAGACCAGGCCAGCCTCTATCAACTGCATCAAGAAGTGCTCCCCGCTGATCTCAGACTGACTTTTCAATATTTACCAGAAGACTTCTATGTTTTCCCCTTAAAAGTAGAGAGCCTGGACAAACTGGCTCGCCGTCTAATCAGGCGCAAGAGTTGGTTCTGGGTTGCTAGCGACCCTGAGCGTAAGGTCATTACCTCAGCCTGTCGCGTCACGGCCCACCGCGAAGGTGACTATCATCTAGAGTTCGCTGTGCATCCAGGCTGGGCCCATACCGCTCGCGACCTGGTCAAATTTGTACTTTCAATCATGCGCCGGGCTGGTATGAAGGGCATGGTCATTGCCAAAGCCTACGATTATCAAAATTCGGTCATCGAAGCCCTTGAAGAAGCGGGCCTAGAGCGGGCCGGCCATTTCTCGCTGTTGACTAGAGACCACTGGCTAAGAGCCAAGTCACCGCCCAAGAAGCTGTCATTAGAGCGCACAGTTAGCCTCAACCCCTTGGGCAAGCCAGCCATCAATATTCCTAGGGCCTCAATAAATTCATTCAATGTGACCAATCAAATAAAGAGCAATAACAACTGACTCTTCCACTTGAAAGCCGTGCAGACTTAACCGTCTTTTGTGATAACCGCTTAAGAATTGGTCGTTTTAGCGGGGTTTCGTCTAAGAATTCGATCATTTGGCTTTTGCTTTGTAAAGGATTTTGGAAAGTCCGCTATATCACCAGGGCTCATCTGATAATCTGAAAACTTGCCGATACCCATGTTGGTTAGTTGTCTTTGCAGCTGTCCAATCTTTTCTGGGTGATCTGCTAGTTTTTGTCCTGCCCGTTTAAGTTTGTGTTCAGTAGTCGTAGTTCTTAGGAGTGCAGTGGTGCCTACCATCAATCAGTTGATCAGACGCGAAAGAAGCAAGGTGACTTACAAGACCAAGTCTCCAGCGCTAAAGTCTTGCCCTCAGAGAAGGGGCGTTTGCACCCAGGTGAAGACAACAACCCCTAAGAAGCCGAACTCAGCACTTCGCAAGATTGCCAGAGTACGTCTTACAAACGGTATTGAAATCACCGCCTACATTCCAGGTGTTGGCCACAACTTGCAAGAGCACTCAGTCGTACTCGTAAGAGGCGGTCGGGTTAAGGATCTTCCAGGCGTTCGCTACCACATCGTCAGAGGCGCCCTCGACACAGCCGGCGTTAAAGACCGCAAACAAAGCCGCTCTAAGTACGGCGCTAAGCGTCCTAAGCCAGGCGCTCCAGCAGCAGCAGCCGGCAAGAAGAAATAAGCCTCAATTTCCAACCTGAACTAATAAATAGGAATAGTAAGAATGTCTCGCAGAAAGCAAGCAGATAAAAGAATTACCGTAGCTGACCCTGTATTCAACAGCCAACAGGTTTCACGCTTCGTCAATCGTATGATGCAGCGCGGTAAGCGCAGCACAGCCCAGAGCCTCTTCTATGATGCTCTGCAAATTCTCAAAGATCGCACCAAGCAAGAGCCTCTTGATGTTTTCAACAAAGCATTGAAAAACGTCACTCCTCTAGTAGAAGTTAAGGCCCGCCGCGTTGGTGGTTCGACCTACCAAGTTCCAGTTGAAGTTAAGTCTTCACGTGGATTCGCTCTCGCTTCACAATGGCTCATCGCCAACAGCCGCAAGAGACCAGGTCGTACTTTCGCCGAGCGTCTTTCTGCTGAACTAGCCGATGCCAGCAACGGTACCGGAGCATCAGTTAAGAAGCGCGACGAAACACACAAAATGGCTGAAGCCAACAAAGCCTTCGCTCACTACCGCTACTAATTAAAATTAGATCGTCGGTATAAAGTGTTATTAAAAAACGCTTCGGCCACTGGTCGAAGCGTTTTTGTGAAAACTGTTGTACAAAGTCTCATAGAGACAAAGTTATATCTGTTTGTAAAGAATGCTCAGTCAATTCTGAATATCTTTATGAAGGATATAAAGATGGTGCGATACCAGGTGGTAACCTAAGTTTAGTCTTTTCAAGAAGAGCGCGTCTCAACGCGTTCTAATAGAAAGGTCGTCAACACCAGCGGTTGAGCACGGCAAGATAGTACCCAGCTAGTTATATTTGGAAGGTTCAAATGGATAGCGTTAAAGAGAGGAAAACAGGGACAGTGGCAGGAAGACAAATTCAGCTTCAAGACGTCCGTAACATGGGTATTGCAGCTCACATCGATGCTGGCAAAACTACCACAACAGAACGGATTCTCTTCTATTCCGGCTTGATCCACAGAATGGGTGAAGTGCACGAAGGCACATCCTTCACCGACTGGATGGAGCAAGAGAAAGAACGCGGCATCACCATTACAGCAGCTGCTATCACCTCCCAGTGGAGAGGCAAGCGCATCAACTTGATCGACACCCCTGGACACGTTGACTTCACCGTAGAAGTAGAACGTTCTATGCGCGTGCTCGACGGCGTTGTTATCGTGCTTTGTGCAGTTGGTGGCGTACAACCACAAACCAACACAGTTTGGAAGCAAGCCAACCGTTATGAAGTGCCCAGAATGATTCTGGTCAACAAAATGGACCGCACTGGCGCTGACTTCTACAAAGTAGTCAAACAAATCAAAGAGCAGCTTCCTGGTATGTCTACCACTTGGGCTAATGCTCACCCTCTTCAATTGCCAATCGGCGCTGAAGGCGATTTCAAAGGTCTAATCGACCTAGTTGAAATGAAAGCTCACGTCTACGACGAGAAAGATCCTATGGGTCAGAAATTCAACATCGTCGACATTCCTGCCGACATGCTTGAAGATGCTCAAAAATATCGCAAAGAACTTGAAGAGTCAGTTGTTGAAACCGACGACGCTCTGATGGAAATCTACATGGAAACTGAAACTGTTGAAAACGAAGCTTTCAAAGTAGCTTTGAGAAAAGCAGTTTGCACCAACAAAGTTATTCCAATTCTTTGTGGTTCAGCTTTCAAAAACAAAGGCGTTCAACAGCTTCTCGACGCAGTTGTCGATTTGCTTCCTTCACCAGCTGACGTTTCTGCTATCAAAGGCACCTTGCCTGATGGTACTGAAACTGAAAGAGCTCCTGACGATAACGCTCCGTTCTCAGCTTTGGCCTTCAAAGTTATGAACGATCCTTTCGTCGGTAAACTAACCTTCTTGCGCGTTTACTCCGGTAAATTGGCAGCTGGTTCTTACGTTCTCAACTCCACTAAAGGTAAGAGAGAGCGCATCAGCCGTCTCGTTCAATTGCAAGCAGATAACCGCACAGACGTTGATGAAGCCTACGCTGGCGACATTATTGCTGCAGTTGGCTTGAAAGACACCACAACCGGTGACACTCTTTCAGCAGAAAATTCACCAGTAATTTTGGAATCGATGAACTTCCCAGATCCAGTTATCTCGGTTGCTATCGAACCAAAAACCAAAGGCGATTCCGACAAACTGGGCGTCTCACTGGGCCGCTTGGCAGAAGAAGATCCAACCTTCAAAGTGCGTGTTGACCACGAAACTGGCCAAACAATCATTGCTGGTATGGGCGAACTGCACTTAGAAATCATTGTTGACCGTCTACTTCGTGAATTCAAAGTAGAAGCCAACGTTGGTAAGCCACAAGTTGCCTACCGCGAAACCATCAAGAAGAACGTCAAGTGCGAAGGCAAATTCATCCGTCAGTCGGGTGGTCGTGGTCAATACGGTCACGTAGTCTTCGAACTAGAGCCTCTTGCTGCTGGAACTGGTTTTGAATTCGTCAACAAAATCGTTGGTGGTGTCGTTCCAAAAGAATACATCCCTGCAATTGAAGCTGGCGTAAGAGACACACTAGTTGGCGGCGTACTGGCCGGTTACCCAGTAATCGACGTTAAGTGCACCTTGGTCTTCGGTTCGTACCACGAAGTTGACTCGAACGAAATGGCCTTTAAGACTGCAGCTTCTATCGGCTTCAAGGAAGGCTTCATGAAAGCCAGCCCTATTCTTCAAGAACCAATCATGAAGGTAGAAGTTGAAGTTCCAGAAGAATTCATGGGTGACGTTATCGGTGACATTTCATCGAGACGTGGCCGCATCGAAGGCATGGACACCATTGATTCACTATCAAAAGTGAAGTCTTCAGTGCCATTGTCTGAAATGTTTGGTTATGCCACCGACATCCGCAACAAGACCCGCGGACAAGGTACATTCACCATGGAATTCGCTCACTACGAAGAAGTGCCAAACGCTATTGCTGAAGCAGTTATTTCTACCAAGAAAGATACTCGCCACTAAGCTCTAGATAATCAAGAGATAAAGAGCCCTCGCT
>JAUPUU010000418.1 GCA_030917395.1 Cyanobacteriota bacterium erpe_2018_sw_21hr_WHONDRS-SW48-000092_B_bin.40 | reverse complement strand
TGAGCAGCCGGCTCAACCAACCAGGTAAGTTCAACATTTGGTAATCTTTCTTTGATTCGTGCTGCCAGCGGCAGGCAATGAACGACATCACCCATGGCGCTAAGTTTTACGATCAGAACTCTCAAGGCTTACCACCTACGGGGGCTTACTGGCTTCCAACAAGCTTAACCGATTATCTATTTTGCGGTCGGTGCTACTTTGATACCAGCCATTATGAATGGTGCGGCACCATTGGCAGAGCTAAAATCACCCCTGGTGTCACATTTTTCTGGTATCAGATCCCCGAAACCCTTGTGCCCCAACGATAGAAAATTTCTATATACAAAGTGGTTATAAACGGATACTTGTTTGGTACAATACTTATGCCACCTAGAGTGGTGGTAACCGTATAAAACGGTGGAAACCACTTAAGTCCCACCGAACAAATTAGAGCGATGCCATTAAGGTGGAGCGCTCTACAGGAAATTGCCCAAAAGCATTTTTCTGCATTAGCACCCTGAGCAGCCCTCGCGGCTCGCCCGCGGGCTGGTTTCCGATTGACCCAAATACACGAAGGAGTGAAACATGGCAGGAGTTCGTAAAACTGGTGGCAAGGCAAAACCTAAAGCTGCTAAATCCGCTAAACCAGCTGCAAAACATGTAGCTAAAAAAGCCGTAGGCACCCGCAAACTTGTTCGCAAGACTGCAGCCCCTAAGCACACCACCAAGGCCAAAGCTACCACCTCGCGTGCTAGCGAAGACCAATATTTGAATTTCTCCGGCAAATTCACAGTGCGTTTGCCGAAGTCATTGCACCAAGCCCTTGTTGACAGAGCCGAAAAAGAAGGCGTCAGCCTCAACTTGTTCGTCACAAACGCTCTTTCAAGAACCGTAGCTGTGCCAAGCAAAAAGAGATAAGAACCTGAATCTAAGTAGATAGCTCGCGCTACTGCCGATAGAAGGTCCTAAAAAATCAAAAGGGGAGGTTCGCCTCCCCTTTTTTTTCGTTTGGATCGCCCCTTGCACTGCTTAATTCCAATCTAACTTTATTTAATAGATAAGAGCAATTTCATACTCTGCTATCGGATCGATTTCTTACGACCCTGCAAACTTGCCCCCTAGCATCTGCCAGCGATTTTTAGCGAATAAAGATTAAGCCTGACTCAGCCAAGCCTTTAGATAAGCTTATTTGCAACACCTTTGAATCGTCCCTCGAACCAGCTAGACTCACTCTGTCGGATAAAACGCCCACAAGATTGTCCGTCATGCTCCCGAAAAAGAATCAGTCGAACAACCAAGACTTATTCGCCAAAGGAACCTATTAAATGACCCAAAGTATTCCGATTCTCAACCTCAAAGCCCAGTACGCGACAATCCAGGAAGAATTAGAGTCCACCATTCTTGAAGTACTCCGCAGCGGTAACTACATCCTCGGTAAGTACGTTGGCACCCTCGAGAAACAAGTAGCTGAATTATGCGGTGTTAATGATGGCATCGGCGTAGCAAACGGCACAGACGCATTGATGCTAGCCCTCTGGGGCCTCGATATCGGGCCCGGCGATGAAGTCATCACCACCCCCTTCACTTTCGCCGCTACAGTCGAAGCGATTGTTATGCGCGGCGCTACTCCTGTTTTCGTCGACATCGACCCAACTAGCTATAACATCAACCCAGCCTTGATTGAAAAGGCCATCACTAGCAAGACCAAAGCAATCATGCCAGTGCACCTTTATGGCTTGCCATCACACATGGAGCCAATCTGCGCTATCGCTGAACGCTACGGCTTGAAAGTAATCGAAGACAATGCCCAGGGCATTGGTGCTACATACAAAGGCAAACCAACCGGTTCATTTGGCGACGTTGCCTGCACCAGCTTCTATCCAACCAAAAACTTAGGCGCCGCCGGTGATGCCGGTATGATCGTCAGCAAAGATCCAGTTGTAGCTGAGCGCATCAGAGCGATTCGCGCTCACGGTATGAGACGTCGCTACTACCACGACGAACTTGGCGTCAACAGCCGCCTTGACGAACTGCAAGCAGCAACACTCGTTGTCAAATTGCCTTACCTCAAACAGTGGAACGAAAGACGGGCTCATCTGGCTTCTATCTATGATGCTAGCTTGGCCAACTGCCCAGGCCTGGTTAGACCAAGCGTCAGCTTAGCCGGTGGAGTCGCCAACGGTGCCCGCGACAGCGTCAACCACGTCTACCACCAATACACAGTGCGTGTGCTGGCCTCAGACAAAGCCCAGACTCTCGATAATCCTAATCGCGACAAGCTAATTGCTCGCTTGACCGAAGCTGGTATTGGCTCTATGTGCTACTACCCAGTTCCACTACACGTGCAAAAGGCCTTCGAAAATCTCGGCTACAAAATGGGTGACTTCCCAATTTCAGAACAACTCTCAAGAGAAGTTCTCTCATTGCCGATGTATCCAGAACTAACCGACGAGCAAGTAGAAACAGTTGGCAAAACCATAACTGAAATTATGGCTAGCGAAATTGCTCCTGCTACTGTGGTGACATCACCGGTTGGAACAATGGGAACCACTCCTGCTGGTCAAGTTGTCGGACAGACCGCCGGTCAAGTCGCTGGGCTAGCAGTCTAGCCTAAGGCCACAGTTGAACGAAGACACAAGCGAAAATGCCAAACTACCGGAAGCCTCGGCCTCCGGTAGTTCTGTTATGACAGGGGCTGTCAAGCCCGCAAAGGCAGACACAGCATCAAAATCGAGCACCATATTGCTGGCCTTGATGGCACTAGCGATGGTGCTCACTTTCGTTGGCTATATGCCCATCCTCTTCGATTTCTTTGCCGGCGACGACTATGTTCACTTAATCTGGCTGAAAGAAGCAGTGCAGCACCCCGAGCTGGTCTGGCGCAATTTCCACACCTCCTGGCTGGACGGCACCACCACTAAGTTCTATCGACCGCTTATCTCTGTATTCATGGTCTCTGACTATGTTCTGTGGAACCACAGCGCCATTGGTTTTCACCTCACCAATTTGCTCTTCCACTTAGCTAGCACGGCTTTCATATTTTTGATTGCCCGCGAACTAGCGGCACTGACCTTGATAGAAGAAAAAGCGCGGATTCAAGAAGAGCTCTCGCGCAAGACTTACAAAGCCCTGCCAATTTCGATCTTATATATATGGCCATTTTTCTCAGCGGCAGTGTTTGGCCTCTATCCCCTTCACACCGAAACGGTTTCTTGGATTACTGGACGAGTTGATGCTGTTGTTACGGCCTTCATTACTGGCTCTTTCTGGTTCTATCTGCGGGCCCGCAAAGCTGGTGGGGTAGCTAGTGGGGAAGCAACTAGTGGGGATCAGCCCCAAAAGAGCAACTGGTTCGCCAGCAAGAAAGCCTCCCTGACATTTTCATTTATATTGATGGTATTGGCCCTGCTCTCAAAAGAAATGGCCATTACTCTGCCCGCTATTTTTGTTTTGATAGAGCTGCTCTATGCCGCTCCGGGTGAGCGTCCGCGCTCAATTCTTGAGGGTCTGCTCAGCAAGTCATACCTGCTGCGCGCCGTCAAAAACACGGCCATGTTCTGGGGCTTGATTGTTGTCTACTTCATCGTGCGCCGCCTGGCCCTTGGTACATTTGTCGGCGGTTACGACGACTCACTCTTCTTTATTGCTAACTACAAAGCCTTTATCAAAACCTGGCTAAACGGCCTCAGGCTGTTCTTTGAACCTCTCAATCATGAGCTTATAAGTGCCCGTGCCATACCAACAAGACTGTGGGATTTCTACCTCGGTCTAATCGGTCTTGGTACTCTCGTCAATTTAGTCTTGACTCCAGCCTTGGGCCGTTTGTTCTTATTCCTCTGCGGTTGGCTGGTGCTGTCGCTTGCTCCTGTCTACAAAATTTTTGCTATTGCCGACGACTTACAAGGCAGCAGATTGGCTTATGTAGCCACCGTTCCACTGGCATTTCTCATCGCTCTAGCCGTAGTTGTAGTCAGCCGCGGTATTGTCGCCCGCAAACAACTATGGTCGCGCTCCCTTCTAGGAGTCGGTTTCGTCGCCCTGTCGTTCTATGTTCTCCATCTCAATAACCAGGCCTGGGTTGACGCTGGCCTAGAAGCCAATTCGATTAGAGCAGGATTATCCAAGCTCTACAAAGAAGTGAAAGGAGACCCACAGATTCTCTTTGTTGGTTTGCCGGATCAAATACACGGCGCCTACATCTGTCGCAATGCTTTAGTGGGAATGACGCGCACGCCCCAGCTTGAGCGCGATGCCATCAACGCCATCATGGTAGACAAATTTGAGCCGATTCTGCCTTTCGGCTATATGAAAGAGTCGCTCTACCGCGACCGTGACAAAGTCTTGGTTTATCGCTGGTGTCCAGAAGTAGTTGGTGCTGGAGCTGGGGTTGGGGTTACAGCTAGCACCCCAGGCCACTTTGAAAAGATGGAGCTAAACGACATCAAAGAGTATCCGGTCAAAGAAGCGAAAGTATTCAAGGCCGGAGCACTACAGACGGTGCTTAAGCCAGTACAAAGTGAAAACACTAAATTTGAATTTTTACCCGATGGCACACTCAGTGTTACCGGCGGCAACGGCAAGCTAGGTCGGCCCGAGATGCGCTTTGATCCAGGCCCGAGCAATGCTTATGCCTTAGAGTTCGTCACCGTCAAACTGAAACAGCAAGCCGTTAGTGATGCCTTCAAAGCTGCCTCAGCCAAAGAGGGCGCCGATCTTTTATATACCAACGATCTCGTACCGCAGTTTGATATCAAACGCCGCACCCCCACACCTATGCCAACAGCCGTAGGCGAAGCCACCCTGGTATTCCCTTTGCGCAGTTTGCCCGAATGGTCGCTAGGCGGCAAATCACACGGTCTAACCCTGCGCCTGCCCCACGACAGCAATTGCATCATCGAAGAAATTACAGTGGCTCCCGCCGCCAGCCTTGTGCCCAGCCTTAGTTTCGCCAATTCCGGCTACCTGGGCAGTAAGGGCTTCTTGCATCTCTCCCAGGAGAAAAAGCAAGATGAGATTAGCTTTGACATCAGCCAGGTCAAAGGCGATCCAGTTGGGGTATGGATGGAAATCACCCGACCTAACTTACTCTTTGAAGAGCAAAACTGCACAACTCCAAGTCGCGTAGCCCAAACCAATACTCAATTCAAAACAGAGTTTAGTGGCAAAAGCGGCAAGATTACGCTGAAGCGAGAAGATTTCTCAGCCCTGGGAATCTATCAGTTGCGGCTCTGGCCAGTATTTAAAGACGGCAGCTAAGGCCAGGCCAGCGACCACATTGTTGTGGCTGTAGATTCATAACGATAATTTTTAAACGGGCCGGTGCGCCGCTAAAAGTTTGAAAGTAAAAACCTGCACCTGTTTGTTTTCTTGATTGGTGACTTTGCTGCGCACAGTGACAATTCCCCTACCGGGCCTCGGGCTCAGTGGTGAAATCTCAAGCACTTCGCTTGCTACTTGCAAAATATCGCCCGGGCGAACTGGGCGGGTCCAGCTAATTTCACCACCAGCCCCAACTAAACCGCCACCAACTGGCAGACCGCCATCGACCAGCAGGCGCATAGTAATAGAGGCCGTCAGCCAACCACTGGCAGCAAGCCCGCCAAAGAATGTATCTACCGCCGCCTCTTCATCGAGGTGGAAAGACTGCGGGTCATACTTGGCGGCAAACTCTTTAATCTCGTCGGCCTCGACCTTATAGGTACCACTGACGAAACGTTGACCGACAACTAAATCTTCGAGATAGAGCAGTGGGCTGTTCATAAATGAATGTACCTGTGGGGGTGCTGCTTCGCCTGGGCGAATCTATCGGAGGAGCGATTACTCCGGCATTCTCAGTAGTGCTCGGCCGCCGCTGACGCGCTTTGTTACGCCCTTTTCGTCGAAATGTGAAAGCAGAGCCATGGCATATTTGCGGGTGGTGCTGATGCCTTCTCTGAAATCAGATGGCGAGATGTCTTTCTTGGTTGTCCACAGTTTGTGTAGTA
>JAUPUU010000417.1 GCA_030917395.1 Cyanobacteriota bacterium erpe_2018_sw_21hr_WHONDRS-SW48-000092_B_bin.40 | reverse complement strand
TCAAAATGATTACGGCTGTGCTCATTGAAGCGCCAAAGCCCTGGGAGTGGCTGAGTTTTTCGCGGCTAATTTTAGTGCCGACTGTACGAATTACTCGCCAGCCACCAATGATGGTTCCCAATGCAATGGCAAGAGCAGCTGAGCCCATAACCCAGCCAGGTACTTCTTTGCTATGGTAGCCATAGTTAGCGAATTGAGTGGCGAGAATAAGGGTGATTAAGCCCATAGTCTTTTGGCCGTCGTTACTGCCATGTGAAAAGCTCACCGAGGCGCTAGAAAAAATGTGCAACCAACGCATTACAGCGTGCTGTTCTGGCGCTTTCTTGGCATCGACTTCGCGCTCTTTTTCCTTGGTTATTTTCAGGGTAATCCAGGTGGTGATGTAGCCTGCGGCAAAGCCTACAAGCGGGGAGATCAAGAGTGCCAGAATTACTTTCTGTAGCTCATGCCATTCCACACCGGTGCGCCAATCGGCACCGTTGGCTACGGCAGCTGTGATTCCGGCTCCGAACAAACTGCCAATTAAGCAGTGGGAGGAACTAACCGGTATGCCATACCACCAGGTAATTAAGTTCCAGACAACTGCTGCTATCAAAACTGCTACCACTATTGGCAGTGTCACCGATGCAGCTGGAATAATTTTAGTAATTACTTGAGCGACGGCAGTGCCAACTAGCAAGGCCCCCATAAAGTTGAGGATGCCGCTCATAACAATCGCCACGCTTGGCTTTAGGGCCTTGGTGTAAATCACCGTCGCGCAGGCATTGGCTGTGTCGTGGAAGCCATTGACAAAGTCAAAGCCGAGAGCAAGTGCAATTGCCAGCACCGCTATAACTGTTTCTAGTTCCATCTAATTCTTCTTTACTGCCGTTCTTAAGGTTGCTAAAAAGTCTTTTCGCTAAATCTATACTTGATAGCGTTGTAGCAGGTTCAGGGTTAAGGACGAGTTAAAGCCAACTGGGTTTTTCTTAAACCTAGTTTAGAAGCTAATTGTCAGGAAGCCTTCAGTAACCGTGGGTAGCCACACTTGCCTCTACTGGTTCAAGTTCACTTGGATCTGCATAGACCCAAAGATCTCCTTGTCTCCACAGTAGTGGATGATGCACGAGATATCTATATACTAGTAGCTGACGAATGATGCGACGAGCTGATGGATTTTGCTCTCCGCGCCTATCGTTAGCAAGTCGCGTGCGCAACTGAATGGCTTCGCGCTTTGTCCAGCAATATGCCGGCCCCGGGTTATTGCCTCTAGAACGACAAAGTATCGCTACTTTGCCCGAGGGCTGTTCCCAACCTAAAACGTAATAATAATCTTGGTTCATCACTGATAATAATAAGTCATATTCAAAATAAGTCCAGTGAAGAGTAGCCAATAAAGGCCATGGAGAGTATGGATTCAAGCGCCCAATCTTTTGCAAATATAGTGATCTTTCATCCAGCAGCTATCGGGGATGCTGTCTTAGCTACACCTGTTGCTGCTACTTTAAGGCTAAATTATCCTGGTGCAAAAATAACTTACTGGTCTCACGCTTCACTTCGTCCACTTCTTCTTGGCCTCTGTCCTTCTATCGATGAATTTGTCGATTTTCACAAAGAAGTGGGCTTCTTTGAACTGCGTAAGCAGTTATTGGCAATGAGACCAGACCTTTTTATTGATCTATCTAATTCGTTTCGCGGCGAATTTCTCACCAGCTTCACCCAGATCAAAGCTTTGCACTATGACAAGAGCGACAGCAATACGCCTGCTCAGCAGCATGCGGTGGGCAACTTCTTAGAGACCATTCGTCCGATTTCACCAGAAACTCCTGAGCGACTTTTCCCCACTCTCTACCCTGATGCCATTGCCGAAAAATTGGTTCCAGAGCTGGTGGCAGCGCATAACATGGTTCTTGGGCCATTAATTGGCTTGGTACCAGGGGTTGGTCGTCTGCGTCCTCATCGAGGTTGGATTTTTGACGGCTGGGTCTATCTCGTTAGACGTCTACTAGAGGACTCAAAGTATATACCGGTACTAATTGGTGGGCCGGAAGATTTTGAGTTAGCTCAACGCATAAATATGGAATCAGGTTCGCGCTGCATCAATTTATGCGGTCAGCTGCAACTGGACGAGACTGCTGCTGTTTTGAAATGTTGTGATGTGGTGGTGTCTGGAGATACCGGCCCCGCTCATATTGCTGTAGCCGTCGGTACTCCTGTAATTGGTTTATACGGACCAACTTATCCCTCGCGCAGCGGACCGTATGGCAACTTTGATCAAATACTTGATCAAAATCAGGCTTGCCAGTGCATTGGTGCGAAATACTGTCAGCTCACTGGTCCTGGTCAGCCAGGCGAATGTATGGGCAAAATTATGCTTCCTGAAGTGCTCGAGAAAGTGCGGCAGGTGATTGGTACTGAACCGGCGGCAACCGCTCCCGACGAGCAATTCGAAACTCCACCAGGAGTATTTCTCGAGCCTGAAGTCATGCGCGAAATGGAAGAGTTTATGCGTTCGCAGATACCGCCTGAAGTCGACGGACCCTAGTCGCATCCATACAAACATACATACTTAGATACTTACTTACTTATGTGTGCACTTGTTTGCTTGCTTCCTTGCTGGTCGGCTTAAACGGCGTGCAGCATCATTTTGGCTGGGCCGGTTAGTTGTTCTAAGCGAGTTTTCTCTTTGTGATTGAAATAGACTTTCGTATAGTTTTTCCAATTGCGGTTGAAGTCGCTCACTGATAGCTCTTTCACCACAGCTCTAGGTAGTTCTAGATTGACGAAGTCGAAGCTGCCATCAGAATAGTGCGCTAGTCTCTGGGTGGCATCTTTTTGCACCACATACGAAGCAATTGTTTGCCATCTGTTTTGATCGAAGACTTGCAGTTTGATCATGAGTGAAGCCTGTGCTTCCATAGCTTCAAATTTCATTAGACGGCAATAGTGAGACAGTGACGTAATTTCAAGAGTGCCTTGTGAAAAGAAGAGTTCGTGATCGTCTGCAATTTCAACTTGCCTTTGGCTTTCTCTTTTGCTCGCAGCTATTTGCGGAGTGGCTGGTGGTGTCATATCGATTGTAGAAGGTGGGTTGGAATTGAAATGCGAGTTCGAGTTCGACTCTCGATTCGGCGCAGCATTTTCTGCAACTAAATGAAGGTGTGGTCGTTGCGAAGCGAGTTTAGACTCGGCTTGCCATTGATTTTGTCTTTCTTGTTCAGCTGCTAGGCGAACTTCTTCAGCTTTGATAAATTCAGCTCTAACGCGTTCTGCTCTTTCTTTGGCAGCCCGCAGCTGCTCTTCTCTGGCCTCGGCAGCTTGCTTTTGTTCTAATTTGGCAGCTTCTAGCTTTTTAGCGCTTGATTCTAGCTCTACGTGTTGGTCGACTTCGTTGTTTGAAATGGAGAAGCTATTTAGGACAACTGATGGAATGATGTCGGATGGCATTGCTGGTCTGGCGTAGTGAGCAAGGTCAAATTTTGCCCTTGAGGTTTCAGTGAAGAATTGACGTTGGTAGATTTGTGCTTCTTCGGCAGTTGGTAAAAGTAGAATCTGCGAAGGAAATATGAAGGCGTAGTTGTTGAAGCCGTCGCAGCGGTTGGCAACTTCCCCTCTATTTATAGTCAGAATCAAACGGGCAAAACGGGCGTCGCCATATTCTCGCAGAGCAATGCTTGCCAAGCTTTCACCTGCTTTTACAGTATGCTTGATTCGCGCTCCAGAGTTTACGGTTCGACTTTTGACTTGATTCTGCATCTGCGTTTCCCTGATGAAAGAAGTTGTCGCTGCGAAATTGAGGTCTCTCGCTCGGTGAGAATATCTATGCGAGTTGGGAAAATCTTGGACAGCGGCAAAGGTTAAATCGCTCCGCCCAAAATCCTGGTCATCTTTTGGGTTGCAGCAAGCTACCTTGCAGGAGACGGAGTGTCTTGACAACCATCCTCTGTACAATTATATTTAGGCTTCCGCCAGAGCTTTTTCTGTCAGCCGGATGCTCATACTTACTAATCGAAGAGCTTCCTTTATATGGCCAATAACAATGCGCCCGCAGGCGCTCCAACCAATTTAGAGACTCAACCAGTCAAGCCGGTAAATCCGGCTGGTGAAACTCCTGCTGGCCTGCTTAAAGACGCCGGTGCTGGGGTTCCGGAAAAGAAGCCGGAGGGCGGGCTTGATAGCGGTACGACGCTACCCGAGAAGTTCCGCGATGCTGCCGGCATAGACCGACTACCTGCTCCAGGATCCGTTAACGGTGCTGCTCGCAAGGTTGAAGATGATGCCAGTTTTGGTGGGCCAGTAAGAGTGCGCCCGCAAGAAAGCATGCAGACACCCGACGGCAGAACTGTCAGCGGCAAGCTCTATACGGTTCAGGGTCAAGAGTATTTTGCTCAAACACAAGGTGAGAATCGACGTATATATGCTGTTACCCGCAGTGAGAACGGCGCTCCTACGCTACAGCCAGGCGATCCAAAGGTCGTGCGTCCTCCTCGAGATGGTGATAATTCAAGTACTAGGGACGAGTCAAGCAGGAGCCCGAGGAGAGACGTTGATCCGTCAGTAGTTAAACAAGATGATGCAGGCGGGCGCACGAGAAGAGAAGTAGATCCGTCAGTAGTTAAACAAGATGATGCAGGCGGGCGCACGAGAAGAGAAGTAGATCCGTCAGTAGTTAAACAAGATGATGCAGGCGGGCGCACGAGAAGAGACGTTGATCCGTCAGTAGTTAAACCCGAAGATTTGACAGGGCGCCACCGTAGAGAAGGTGAGGGGAAGCCTGAAGACCAAGTTCCGCGTCGTGACCCGTTAGTTGCGAAGACTGAGGTGCCGGCTGCACGTCAAGCCGACGGCGATGCACCTGCAACAAGTCGCGACGGTACACCTGCGCGCAACCCTGTGTTAACTGAAAGAGCTGAGGCAAATCGTAGCGTACTCAGTGGGCAGACTGACCAAACGCTGACCTCCCAAGTTGCCCAGCGCCTTCCGGGTGAGAAAGCAGCATTACCGGCGACCCCAGGTGACAACAAGGGGCAAAATCATGGTGATAATAAGGGCCAAACTCCCGTTGGGGTGAATCCTGGAAACTCTGATTCCAGACCAGGAAGTGATAATAAGAGTGCTCCAGTTGTGGTGGTTCCCGAGGCCAAGCTTCCCGGTGCTGAGACCAAGGCTAATCCCGGCGCCAATCCTGTCATAGAGCAGCGCCCCACAGCACCGATTGTGGATGGTAAGAGTTTGCAGCAAGTGGTTGCTGAAAGTAAACCATTCCAACAGTTGCCGCCCGAGAAGCAGGCTGAAATTCTCAAAGGCTTGAGTGAGGCGCCTCGGCAAATTCCTCTGCCTAACCAAGGTGACAAACCTGCCGATGCTGGCGCTAAGCCTGTTGATGCTGGAGCCCGGCCTGTCGATCTTGGGGCAAAGCCTGCAGATCTTGGCGGTAAGCCGATTGATCTTGGTCCTAAGCCGGACCCCTCTATTAAAGTGGCCGAGATCAAGGTGCCAGATGGTAAGCCTGGTGAGGTCAAGCCTGGTGAGGTCAAGCCTGGTGAGGTCAAGCCTGGTGATTTAGTTCCCGGTAGAGTGTTAGATCCTGCTGGCAATCCGCTGCGTGGGCCGGATGGAAATCCGATGAAGTTTAGCGACATGATCGCTGCTGGCATTAAGCCTGGTGACATTTTAAGAGCGGGCGAAGTTAAACCTGGTGACGGGCTTAAGCTTGGCGAAGGTCTTAAGCCTGGAGATGCTCAAAAGGCAACTGATGCAATCGCCGGCAAAGCGATTGATCCGTCACTTGTGGCTAAGCTTGGTGAGGGGCTTAAGCCTGGTGATAAAGTTGGTTTGCCTGGCGCTGAAGTGCCTGTCGGCAAGTTGGCTGGCGATGCCCTCAGCGGTCTGAAAGATACCAAAGGTGGTGTCAGCGATGGTGCGGCAGCAGGCACAACTTCGGCCCTCTCAGACATGGCTAAAGCTCTCGGTTTGAATGCAGATGTCGCTCGCGGGGTGGACGGCAAGGCTGCTAATTTGCAGGATTTGAAAACAGCAGATGGCGCACTAAAAGCAGCGGCAGATGCTCTCAAGCCAACAACCCTAGAGGCTGGTAAAGCTTCAGGCTTGCCTGGCGAAGCCGGTGCTAAAGCTGACGTTAAGGGGCTAGATGCTGCGCGTGCCGATGGTGCACTCAGTATGGCTGCGAAAGCTATAACACCTGAGGGGCTTCCACCAGGAGGTAAAGACGCTCAAAAGGCCGACGGTGCTCTTGGCGCCAAAGGTGAAGTGACTGGCAAGTTAGACTCTACTGGTAGGCCTGAGTCTCTAGTTCAGAAGATTGAAAATACTCTAGCAGCACCATTGGCAGCAGGGCAACGTCTCGAAGGAGACAAAATTGCACCTACTGTAAAGGTTGATCAGGTGCCGTTGGCGGGAGACAAACTTGACCCTAATACAATAACTAAAGTTGAACTAGATCCAGATAAAAAGCTTGCTGATACTACTGGTAGTGCTGCCAAATTTGATGAATTGCTTGATAAGGCGAAGAAACAAAAAGAAGAAGAGAAGTTTGACGAAGAAGACCAGTTAAACTCGCGCAATGCTATGATGATGGCTCTGTTGGCGCAGAAGAAACAGAAACAAGAGCAGGAAGAGAAGGAATTTCAGTTGCGCAACGATGATGCGAAGAAGAAAGATGAAGACAAGCGGCGCCGCTATGTAGTCAAGGAAAAAGAAACCCTTGAGTCTATTGCCAAGAAACAGTTGCGCGACGTTCGTCTTGCTGCCTTAATTTATGAAATCAATAAGCACATGCTTCCTATTCGCATGGAGAAAGGTAAGCAAGTTGTAGACCCAAGACCCGGTACGGCGATTTGGTTGCCGACCGAAGCAGAGATTAAAGAGTTTCGCTCTCGCTTATACGCGGCAACCAATACTGAAGCCGCGGTGCCAGGGGGCAAGTTTGCCAGTGCTGATGATGAACTAGCTGCCAAGTTCGGATCAGGCTGGGATGGTGCAAAGACTGGTACATCGGCTGTAGATGGCATGATGGGCTCAGCCGTAGCCAAGAGTCAAACTCGTCGTGAAAACATAGAAAAAATTCTTGGGCCAATGTCTGACAAGCCCAGTGATAGTGCGAGAATTCGCTACATAGTGAGATTAACTGATTCCATCGAATCTGTAGCACAGAAACATCCAGCTTTGAAAGATGCAAGCTTGTGGCCATTGGTCGCTAGCGTAAATCATCTGCCTACAGGACTTGATCAATTTGGTCGCCCTGTTGCCGAGTTGCGCCGAGGAATGGTACTCGATATTCCGTTGCCTTACGAAATCGAGCGCTTTAGAAACGAGAGCAATGCTGAGGATTTAGAAGATCAATCAGATGAAGATGAAGATTTTGAGGACGAAGCAGAGGAAGAGGCTGTTGAAGTAGCTGTTAAGCGTGATCTCGGTGTTGAAACTGCCGACTCTGCACCAGCTGTTTCGTTGCCAGCACAGCCTGCACCAACAGCGGTGCCGCCTGCCGCTACAGTGATGCCACCAATTCCGATACCGACTCCGGTTGTGGTCGCTGCGCCAGTTCCAGCTCCCTCTCCTGTTATTGCTCCTGGTCCGGTCCAGCCCTCGCTGCAATCACAGTTGGCGGCTCAAGCTTCAGCTGCTGTGCCCCCGTCGCCCTACACTTCGCAGCCACTGCCAGTTGTGTCCAACGAACAGCCAGGTCAACCTGCAGCTTCGCCACTGCCTGAACCATCCTTCCCATTTGCTTCTCAGCAGGCTCCGGCATTGTCGAATCCGACTCTGCCTCTTCCCACTCAGAGTTCGGTGGTATCAGCTCCGACTCCTGCCTCCGCGGCTCCAGTTCAAACTCCTGCTCCGGCTCCTGTTCCAACGTTCAATCAGGCTCCGGCCCCGCCGCAACCGCTTCCTCAGAACGTGCAACAGCATACTGTGGTATCACAGCCAGTGGCGCAGCAGCCCGCTTCAAACATAGCCCCGGTTGCCTCTGCGCCTGCAATTACTTCCGTTTCAGCTCAGTCGAATTCTCAGACAGATACCAATCCGGTATTGAGTGCAGTGCCAGTTCTCTCTCAAAATCAGTTGGCCACTGGGGCGCAGCAACCGCAGTTGCGGACGGCGCTTGATCAGCCGCCAATTGATGCTGGGGATAGATTTATTTGGCAGCTTGACCCCAGTGTGCGCTTGGTAAAGTCGACTATGAAATGGGAGCCAGCCGTCGGTGTCTTCCGTTCGCAGCTTGAGCTTTTGCTCAATGAAATCTGGTATCCAGTGATTTTCTACGAAGTCTTCCCTCATATGGCCGTGCGTCATGAGTATATTGGCGGTGGCCGCAAGAAGTCTGTGAAGATGGATTTGCCGCCTGCTCCGGCACAGGAGCTTGCCGACAATGATCTGGTAAACAACTGGCAGCGTTATTGCCACACCTTTGTTGCTCAGATGAATGGACCGAAAACGGGTCCGCCAATGTAGGTTAGTTTTCTCGGGCTATTCAATCTATCGAATTAATATTAAATCGCCGTTTTTTGGGCCTTTTGAGCTGTCATATTTGGGCAAATGTTGCCCAGGTAACAGTTTCTAAGTACCAGTTAGTTATATATTAGTGGTCCTTAATCTTTGTCCGGCCCTTTATTTTGAGTAAGGCTCTTGGACCCTGAAAAAGGACTTACTAGGCAACTTAGATAGCAAAAAGCAGATAAAAAATCTGCTTGATAACCGACAAGTCGTTAATTGGCTGCTTTTTAAGTGCATAGAAAGATAAGAGATAGATCTGCTGCCTTCTCAGGAGCGCGACACTTTGGCTGATAGTACTGAAGCAAAAGATGAAAAGAAGCCTGAGCCTGTCGTTCCCAAGGACACGACGGAAAAGAAACTCGACGGTGTCCTTGAACCTGTCGCCGCTAAAGACTCGTCTATCAAATCTGGTTTAGGTGCCCAAGACAAAACTGAAACGGCTGTAGCCCTTAAGGCTCATGATGCGGCAGTGCTTAAGGGCACTGACGTCAGCGAGCTGCCGAAGGTAGAAATCGGCTCGGGTGCGGCTGCGGCCGATACTTCTGCTGCCGACGCTCCGGAGGCAAAAACTGCCGCTACCAAGCTTGTGGAAACGGGCAAAAACGGCAAACGCTTTTTGGTTGAAGTACCCGTTGAACAGCCTTCGGCCACAACGACAAGAGCTGACAACACTTCTACTGGTCGCAACGGTGTACGAACTGATGCCGCTGTCCCAGATGCTACGACCACGGAGCCAGAAGTTATTGTCACCGGCAAAAATGGTGTAAGAACCACAACCGTTGTTGGTGCCGATGATGCTGCGAAGCCAGACGTTATTGTTACCGGCAAAAATGGTGTAAGAACCACAACCGTTGTTGGTACTAATGACGCCTCGACGGCCGAAGATGCGGCTAAAGATGCCCCATTAGTCGAATCAATATCAGCGAGAACAACAGACACGCCGTTAGCAACCGCGACAGGTGAGCACCCCTCTGTTATCGATACTCCGATTACATTGAGCACCGGTACTTCATCACGTGACCAGCGTGTGCCTACGGCTGCTGATGACGCTGTGCCAACTGATATAGACAAGCCCCCAACATCGCTTGCGGTCAGTCGAAGTGGGTTGGTTGTCGCACCACCTCCGCTTATGGGTGCAAACGGCGATTCTTCTTACGTTAGTGATGCATCTGTTAACGTTGCTCCAGTTGGGGATAACCTGGTTGATGTTGGTGGCACAAAGCCTACTGTTTCGGCTGACCAACCTGTCACAGTTAAATCAAATGATCAGTTAATCGCTGAAGCAACTGCCAATGCCTTGCAGGCTGCTTCAACTAACACCAGATATGATGGTTCTGCGCCTCTCACAAGCGGTGCCGACGGTAAAGCTGTTGCTCGCGGTCCAGCGACATTAGATCCTGGTTTGCCACCGATTTCAAAAGGTGAGGAGTCATTTGATCCTCGTGTAGTTAATACCGATACAACTGTCGTAATGGCCGGTGACTCTTCTCTAGTGGTGCCGGTTAAGCCCACAGCAAAGGCCGATACCAGTAAGACTGTGGTTGTTGACGTTGGCGCTCCTCCCCTTTCTGGTGATACTACCGTTG
>JAUPUU010000416.1 GCA_030917395.1 Cyanobacteriota bacterium erpe_2018_sw_21hr_WHONDRS-SW48-000092_B_bin.40 | reverse complement strand
GCAATAATAATTGCCACAGCAAAGACAATGGGGCGACCCACTTCACAAGCGGCATGGATAATTACTTGCAGACTAGACTGATCATTGACTTCATCTTTTTTGCGCTCAGCCAAATGTCTGAAGATGTTCTCCACCATGACCACGCCGGCATCCACAATGATGCCGAAATCAACCGCACCCAGGGTCATCAAGTTGGCGGTCAAACCGGTGTATTTCATCAAGATGAAGCTGAAGAGAAGAGAAAGCGGAATAATTACCGAGACAATCAAGGCGCTTGGTATGTGCAAAAGCATGGCAAACAAAACAATAATTACAAGAGCGCCACTGAAACCCAGAATTTCTTTGACAGTTTCAATAGTTTTTTCAACCAATTCAGTTTGATCGTAGTAAGGTACAATCCGCACACCGTGGGGCAAGTCCGCTTGAATCTCAGCGACTTTTTCTTTGACCTTTTCAACCACAGCCTTGGTATTGACACCTTTGCGCGTCAAGACAATACCAGTAACACACTCACCATTGCCGTTGCGCGAAGCTGAGCCACGACGAAAAGCCGGCCCCACTTCCACATGGGCAACGCGCTCAACAGTTACGGGCACACCGTCTACTGACTTGAGCAAAATATTATTAATATCGTCAATACTATCGATGCGGCCCATGCCACGAATAATTACTTCTTCACCGGCATTCTCGATAAAATTGGCACCAGCATTAGCGTTATTGGTAGCCAGGGCAGTGACCACATCATTCAAGCTGAGCTTGTAACTATGCAACTTATAAGGGTCGACTTGCACTTGATACTGCTTGACGAAACCACCATAGGTAGATACGTTTGCCACACCAGAAACCGATTTCAGTCGCCTCGCAATGGTCCAATCTTGTAGGGTGCGTAGCTCGGTTTGATCATTGTTTGGCTTCTGCAAATAATACATATAGACGTTCGAGAAGCTCGACACAACCGGTCCCAAAATTGGCTTAGGACAGCCATCGGGCAAGAGCTTATCGCTCTGAAATAGTCGCTGCATAATCAGGTTGCGGGCGAAATAGACGTCCATATCGTCATCGAAAATTGCCGTAACAACAGACAGACCAAAGCTTGAGCTGGAGCGAATTTTCTTGACTTTAGGCAGGCCATTGAGAATATTCTCGATGGGAAAAGTAACCAGAGCTTCCACTTCTTCTGTGGCCATACTTTCTGGTTCAGTAATAATTTGAACCTGGACGTTACTCACATCAGGAAAAGAATCAACCGGCAAACTTAGCATCGACCAGATGCCGAAGCAGGCCAAACCAAGAGCAGCCGCCACTGTTAGGAGCCTTTGATTCAAGGCAAAATTTATCAATTTTTCGATCATTAGGATTTCCTGCAAAATGCAAAATAGTTGAGATGTGCAGATACGACGTTAAGCCTGAAAGCCTCAGACAAAATCGTCGTCAACAAATACAAATCAAACTTGCAGTTTACCGATCAGTTCGCGCACGGCTACAGTATTAGCGGGGCACTGCAGTTCAGCCAAGAGAGAGGAAAGTGAACTCTGCGGCTGAACATAGCCAGCCAAAAGGGCAACCACAAACAAAGCAGCAAAAACCGCTTGTTCGGAGGCTACAAAGCCAAGCCCTGCTATGGCAATTCCATCACCCTCTGAGCGCGCGGAACCACAGGAGCCGCCAACAAAGGGATCAACCGAAATTACGTCTTCAAGACAAATATCATTTCTGGGGTCTGTATCAATGGAGCCCAAAAGAGTTGCAGCGGCCGCAAACGACCAGAACTGGGCGATGAGAAATGCAGCAGTGCAAAGAATTAAAACTAGTTGCTTAGTTGGATTCAATTTCTTTGTCGTTCTCAGGCCGGTGTACTTCTTAGACTGGTGTCGTGCTATAGGTGGCTCTATCTAATCAGTGAGCATAAAAAAATAGTATCACGCAAAACCAGGCCCTAGCCCAATACAGCAAAGACGTTACAGAAGACCAGTTGAAACCATTTTGAAAGCTACATAGAGGCTAGAGCAAAATCAAAAGCCCACCCCAAATAGGGTGGGCCTTTAAAAATCTGCCGGAGGTCGGACTCGAACCGACACACAGTTGCCTGCGATTGATTTTGAGTCAATTGCGTCTACCATTTCGCCACTCCGGCATTACAGTAGAAAAACATTCTACACTATTGAGTCAAAAGCGCGAAACCACGGTAAACGCCCCACAACTACTTTACAGGTCACCTCTGTGTCAGCAAAAGCCATTACCTGCTTACTTACAGGCTTTGATGCCTTTGGCAAAAACATGGTAAACCCCACTGAACTTCTAGTCGAAGCTTTCCCCGATTTGCTTATAACCAAGCCCAGTGGCACTTCAAAGCGCGTAAAAGAGATTCACATTGAGAAACGTATCTTGCCCACGGCCGGTATCAAGGGCTGGAAAGCACTGAAAACATCTCTTGACCACGCCGTAAAGAACAGCCCTGGACCACTCTTCGTGGTTATGACCGGCCTGGCCAACAAACGCGAATGGCTCAACCTGGAGCGCTTTGCAATTAACATAAAAGACTACGGCCTGCCAGACAACAGTGGTCACCAACCGCTTGATAAACCTATTAACAAAAATGCGCCAGAGCTACTGAGAACAAAAATCGACCTGGCCGCTTTGAATTCCGCAATTAATAAAAGCGGTTATCCCTCGGTCATTTCTAACCATGCCGGAACTTTCATCTGCAATGAGCTCTATTTTCAAGCCTTAAACTATGCCTTAAGCCAGCCCAAAATCAAATCGGTACTTTTCGTGCATGTGCCAACGGCGAAACAATTTGCCCAATCGGCGGCCAAATCGAAGAAAAAATCAATTGCCAATGCAGCCTTGAAAGCAACCACCGGCTCAAAACAAACCGCCTTGTTAGGTGAGGCAGTAGCTGAAATAGTCGAAACAGCCTGTAAACTCATATAGACTCTTATACTTTAGGTTACCTAATTTTCGTCTAGTGGAGAATCAAAGTGCGGCAAGCCCAATTATCTCTTTTCAAATCTAGCGCTCTTGCGGTCATGCTTTCTTGCCTGCTGCCACCTCTAGCAGGTCAAGGCTGCCCTGAGCATGGTGCCTCTAAAGGCAAAACGAAATCAATCGACAGCAAAACCATGGCGAAAGACACCTCAAGTGGCAAGAGCAGAGAAGGCTTCAATCAACCGCTAATTCTCTCGGGCTTGAAGCAAATGAAGCTGGTTATTGGTGAACTAGATCAGTTCTCAATCGACCACGGCGTCACCAAAGAAAAAATTAGACACCTCATGGTAGATGAACTTGTTCCCACTCATGTCACCATCTGCGGTGACGACAATTGCTGCGCCACTGGAAACAGCAGCAGTAGCAAAGAAAAGGGCTGCGAGTCCTCCGCCACCCCAATTCTCTACTTAAAATTGAAAGCAGTACCAGACAGTGCGGCTCCTAACACCGCTACTTTTGCTATCAACATGTCGTTGGTAGAAAAGGTCAAAGTCGCACGAAACAAGCAAGAACTAATGGTGGCAGTGTGGTCAAAAGACGCTGCCGGCAGAACCCAGAGCAATATGGAAAGCGAAGTTGACTCTCAGTTGAAGGAAGTTGTAAAACACTTCCGACGCGACTTCGCCCTCGCTAATAGCGCCGATATCGGTCATGGCAAGAAGCACCCGCTCAAGAAAAATGAACCATCTGATATGAATCCAGAGCAAGAGTAGTCAAAGTCTAAAGGCCTAAGCTCTTGCAGGACAAATGCTCGACAGCCAAACAATCATACAAGCAGCAAGTCTATTTCTTGCTGCTTGTAGCGATGTTGCTTGTGCTTGTGTTGCTACCGCAAACAGCTTGGGCCGAAAGCACAAGCAAACCCGACCTCACGAATCAAGAAATAATCGCCGTAACGCATTTAGCCTCTCACCGCGAAATACTGAGCCTGCATGGCATAAAAAAAATGGCTATCGGCGTCAGCCCACTACCCCAAGCTCTCGCTGACAGTAGCGACAAAAGCCTAACGGCCACAAGCCTGTGCAATATATTGAGCAAGCGCGCCCAGTCTTGCCTAGTTGAGATCGATGCGAAAGCAGCTACGCACTTATTGTTACTGACCCTGTCACCGCTAGCAAAGCATGACTATCAGCTGGTCTTGACTGTGAGACCTCTCAAAAATTCTACTAGGCCAATCTACACAATGAAGATGAGAGCAACCATGAGTGGACATTATCCACAGAGATTGAATGAACTTATAGAACGCGCCTCTATAATTTTCTGGCGCAATTATCAGTTAGCCAACTAATCCATAAACTAAAAACCAATTCTAGTAAGCCAGGGGCAATCAAATGAAAAAGTATGTTCTCAGCATCGATCAAGGCACCACTAGTTGTCGAGCCATCGTCTTCGACAAAACAGGAAAAAGCATCGGGCTAGGGCAGAAAGAGTTCAAACAATATTTCCCCCGTCCAAGCTGGGTAGAACACGACGCCACTGAAATACTCTCAACCCAAATAGAGTGTATAAAACTAGCCATTAGCAACAGCGGCATCGATGCCAATGAAATCGCTTGCGTCAGCATCACCAACCAGCGCGAAACCACCGTTGTCTGGGATAGAGAAACTGGTAAACCAATTCATCACGCCATTGTCTGGCAGTGCCGCCGTACCCAAGAAATAGCCGATGAGCTGAAGGCCCACAAAGAAATCTTCCGCAGCAAAACAGGCCTCGTGCCTGACGCCTATTTTTCAGGCCCCAAAGTTGCCTGGATATTAGATCATGTACCAGGAGCTAGAGACCGAGCCAAGGCTGGCAAACTCTGCTTTGGCACCATTGATAGTTGGCTGATATGGAACTTGACTGAAGAAAAAACACATGCCACCGAAGGCAGCAATGCATCGCGCACCATGCTATTTGATATTAACACTATGACCTGGGATGATGAACTGCTCAAGCTCGTCAACGTGCCATCAGCAGTGCTACCACAAGTACTTCCCTCAGATGCTAATTTTGGCACCAGCAGAGCCGATTTGCTTGGCTTTACAGCACCTATATCAGCAGTCATGGGTGACCAGCAAGCAGCCCTCTTTGGCCAAGCGTGCCTGGAAGAAGGCATGGCCAAATGCACCTATGGCACTGGCGGATTTCTCCTCGCCAACATTGGCAGCAAGCCAAGATTTGCTGGCGGTCTGCTCACCACAGTTGGTTGGCAACAAGAAGGCAAAGACCCAATCTACGCTTTTGAAGGCGCCATATTTGTCGCAGGAGCTGCCATTCAATGGCTGCGCGACGGACTAGGCATCATCGAATCAAGCAGTGATACTGAAGAGATGGCAGTCTCTCTCGACTCTAATGATGGGGTCTATTTCGTACCGGCTCTCGTGGGTCTAGGCTCACCCTGGTGGAATTCAGATGTGCGCGGCACCATTGTCGGCTTAACTCGCGGCTCTACCAGAGCACACTTAGTTAGAGCGGCCCTTGAGGCCATGGCCTATCAGGTAGGCGACGTTGTTGAAGACATGAAAAAGAATGGTATCACCGTCAAAGAACTGCGCGTTGATGGCGGCGCTACTCAAAACAACTTTATGCTGCAATTTCAAGCCGATATTATCGGTGTGCCTGTACTTCG
>JAUPUU010000415.1 GCA_030917395.1 Cyanobacteriota bacterium erpe_2018_sw_21hr_WHONDRS-SW48-000092_B_bin.40 | reverse complement strand
GCCTAAACCCTTCCACCCCAAGTCCATGTCCAAGCCCTGCGGGTGCCTACGGCAGACAGGACTTGAGGCCCCAGGGGCGGGATTTTACTGGCATTGCCGCATGGGGTGCGCTGCGCACTCGCTAGTCAAGGCAGAAAAGTAGGCGAAAACAGGCCGAAAACAAGCCAATAAAGCAATGAGGAAAAGGGCGATGAATAGCACAGTAGAGAGAAATGAGAGTAGTGACAAAGGCCGCGAAGTAGAAAGCAAACCAATGTGTGAAAGCCAGAACCAGAGCCAGAGCAGAGGCGTGCTTAAGCCTCGCAGTAAGAAACAAAGTAAGGCGAAGAGTAAGAAAGTGAGCAGTCGAACGATCAAGAATCACCTGAGATATATTGTTCCTCAACTGAAACTGGCATTGATTAGAGAAACAGGGCCTGAGCCAATTGTCATTACTTCAGCAGATAGCATTGGTCAGTTTGTTGAGCCGTTGCGGCACAGTTCAGAAGAGTATTTCATTGCTTTTCACCTTGATTGTAAGCTGAGGGTGACTGGCTTTCATGAGGTATCGCACGGCACATTATCGGCTTCATTAGTTCATTCCCGTGAAGTTTTCAAGGCCGCTCTGTTGAATAATTCACATGCAATTATCGTGGCACACAATCACCCATCAGGGATTGAGGACGCCAGCAAGGAAGACATCGAGACAACAAAGAGATTGATTGCAGGCGGGGAGCTACTAGGTGTTCAGGTGATTGATCACGTTATCGTGACAGCATCAAGCTTATATTCTTTGAGAGAAAACTACAGTCATTTGTGGTTTTAGTTTATTCAGTGGAACGAGTGGCCGCCAGGTTAGTACCTGGTGGCCTATTTCGAGAGGCGAAAATTTTGCCGGGCCTTAAGGAAGGAGGATTTATGAATTACAGTAACAAGAGACGGGCTGCTAGAGCCTTGGCTGCCTTGCGCGGAATACCAACACATGGCAGACCGGCAGGATACTACGATCATTCATGCCGAGCAGATTGGCAGCAGTGCCCAGAAGATGGCATTGCTGATTTATTGGCTGACATTAGGCATGTATGCGACGCACTAAATCTTGATTTTGCTGACTTAGATTCCCGTGCTTATGTTCATTACTCAGCCGAGCGACATGATTAAGTGATCCCAGGCGAAGACTCAAACTAACAAAAGCATAGCAAGCCAATTGGAGGGCCATAGCAAATGACACCAATATTAATACCAAAGCAAAAATTTTTTTATGCTTTGAGCCTATCAAAAACAGAGCGCACTTTTGTTGTGAGTGTGGATAGGCAAAGGCAGGTCTGTGGCTATTTGGAGCTAGCAGAGCGCCCCGGCAAAGTGCTGCAAGAAATAAGCGAAGTTTTTAAGGCTGCAATTGTCTCTAATTTCACCGCCATTATTTACACGAGGCACACACTAGATCTCTCAATCGCTCCCAGCGCGCAAGATATGAAAATGGCACAGGAGTTGATTAGAGCGGGGAAAGTTCTTGGTATTGAAATTGACGATTACATAATCTGCAATAAAGAGAGCGAGTATTGCCTGAGGGATCGTCAGCCCAAAATATGGCGCAAGTGGTCTAAGTCATAAGTGATAAGTCGTAATTGCAAAGCTTGGAAGCCGCCGCTAGGCGGCTTCTTGCTAGGTGCTCGACTAGGGAGTCGATGATTTCTATTTGTTGTCGATCGGTGATTTTGATATATTTTGGCTGAAAAAAGCGGCGGGTTCCCCGCTGGCCGCCCGCCCACCACCCAAAACAAGGGCACTGTAACCAATGTTTTGTCTGTCATCTTTGGGATTGGTCATGGTCACTGCTTGCAGGCTATGGCCACTAATCCAGTCAGGGGCAGAGTTAGGGAGCTGGGTGAGAAATGGGAAGACTGGGGGAATTGAGGCTAACCTAACAAGTCTAATTATTGGGAATAATGAGGCAATAGCGGCCGTGGAAAGTGCCCATGTTAGACAAGCAGAAAGACGATGGTGACCGGCAAGAAGTAACGGAAGCAAAAGCGGCACCAGTACAAGAAGTACAAGAGGTGCAGCGTAGCGCTGTTATTGGAGACACTGGCAATCAAGCCAGGTGGAACCGAGCGCAGCAAGCGCATTACCTTGGTCAAGATGAATCAGCGACTGACTTGTTTTATAAGGCAGGCGATGCAGCAAATAGCACTGGTAAATTTGCAATTGATGGTCTGGATGAAGAGCGATCCGTTACATCCAAGAGCAAAATTGAACCAAAGATAGCTCAAGGTTTTGAGTATAGTGGTGGGCTGCCTACTTTAGTGCCTTCAATTGAGCAGCTAGGACTCGATCAGATTTTGAATGTGATGAATAGCCAACAGCGCCAGATGAAACACCCATTTAGGGGGCGCATCGGTGAGACGATGAAAGTAATATCTGACGAAACATGGACCGATGCATACAAAAGATTTCCACAGTTCAAAGAAGCCGGACTATCAGAAAAACGAGCCACAGAGCTAATACAGGCAATAGCGCGCAATGAGCTATTTTTCTATGATCTGGCAGACGCCCTAGACGACAAGTCAGTTAGGGAAACGGGCAAACCAATGCAATACCCATTCAAAGATCGCAAAGCAGGTGAAGCTACCTTGGGTGTGAGTCAGGTTTCTATAGATGGAGTTAGAAAATTTGAGATTGAATTTCCCGAGCAAATGGCTCGATATGTTGGCCGGGAGGCAGAGGCATTACTAAATCCAATTGAGGCGCCGATGATGGTAGCGGCAGTTCTAGCGCACAATATTAAATGCTACAGGGGGCATTATCCAATCAATGAAGGCACTTTGGCATACAGTTTCAATCCAGATGTTAGCGGAGAAAAAGGGAAGCAGCCCCCGACTGATGAGACTTTGAAGCAATCAGATCATTATGCAAATGTGATGAGGCAACTGGCAATTATTCGTGGTCAGGTGCAACCGAGGCCTGATGAGCACTAGCTTTCTTTAATTTTCTTCGATGAAAAGCCCAAGAAGAAAGCATAAGGACAAGCCAGATAATGGCAGCGACGATTAGGCTGTATTGAACAGCCCAGCTTACGTAGGTGAAAACGAAATCAGAATAATTGTCGTATGTTTTACCCCAGTCCCTGCGCTCACTGAGGAAATAGACGAATGGCAGTGGTGCTCCAACAAGAACGCCCAATGGAAGAGCGATTAAGAGGTAGCGAAGCCATTTTGGTATTTTCGATCCTAGCGATTTCATAGTGTCAGTATAGCTCTAGTAAATCGACGGTACTTCCAAGTGCTGGTTTTGATATTGCTGACAACCGATGGTATTATTTTGAGGAACTGGTACGAAAGAGAGAAACCCCCGATGGCATGCGGCAAGCTTGTTTTAGGGGGTTTCTCTTAGGCGCAGAAAAGATCAAGCTTTGTCTGATTTGGCGCCAGAAGGTTACCTACTGATTTTATGCCTATAGCCATTGTCTATATTGCTGCTTGGAAAAGAAGAGTTGCATGAATGCGCCATTAGTGGTGGCTGCTGTCGCCTGTTGTCTTGATAGTACCGACTTGGGCGCCAGTCCAATCAAGGCCCGCTGCGCTTTACGCCTTGACAGTCCAGCCCAGCCGGTCCTTTGGTGAGACAAGGCTATGGAGCCTGAAGCTGGAGGATAGACAGATGGAAAGAATAGCAATCAGTGGACCAGAGCGTGGCCAATCGATGGAGGTTGAAGTTGAGATCTATGAGGACATGAAGGAGCTTTTCACAGAAACAGTCTGGGATGCCAGTGGAGATTTCAATGGTGCCAACTGGGCATTTGAGGGTCGTTTCTTCTTCGAAATCTGGCTTTACGAGGAGTTGAATGGTCTACGTCACTAGGGTGTCTAGTCTAGGAGGGGTTATTCCCCTCCTTCTTTGTTTTGTTTTCTTTTCTTCAATGAGACAAGTTTTCAGAGGTTTCTTGAAGTGAATTAGCGGCGAAAAATTTCTTCAACAGCAAGCCCCGAGGGCTATAGTGAGGTAAGCATCTCGGGGCCTGTGCAGATTGTCGAGTATTGACCAAAGTAATGTACCCGGCAGATTTCAATTGCTATCAGCTGGCCCGTCGCAAAAATTGCCAAAGCAAGTTGTTCTGGTCTAGGCTGTTGCAGTACTTTCTAGCGCGTTATTTGACAGTACTGGCCATGGCGAATACGGGCTTGTGCATTGCATGCCGCTGTAATTTCCTGTTGCTTGTTTTGTGTTGTTTTAACGGCTGTTTTTTTGTGAGGTTCTTGAACTTCTTGCTTGCTCAGTTCTTTCATGGCTGCCTCGTTGGGAGCTAACTGCCGAAAATAGGTCATATCTGCGCTCGCACCAAGGGGCAAGCCTCGCGTTGCTCGGGCCTATGGCCCCCTTTTTGCGTGCTCGATATGCCCTTAGAGATTGGCGTTAGCACCCAAACAAGAGGGCAGAGAGATGGAAGAAATGCAGAAGAAGTTAGATCAAGCCCGCGCCAAATTCCACGCAGCCGTGAACCATGGCGATCAAGCAGAACAGGATGCAGTCTGGGCTGATTACATGCAAGTATTTTTCCAGGTCTCGCAGTACAACAAGGCGCATGGCACAAAGATTTTGCCAACGATACTTCCAGTGTGCTAGCAAAGGCTAGCTTTTATGCGCGGGCGGAATAGTCCGCGCAGAAGCCAATTGGCCGGGACAGTGTTGGATATGCGAATTGATCCATTTTAATACGCTGAAGATATATAAAGCGCTGTTGGGAAGTTTGGTGATAGTAAGGGAGGGAGCCAGATGAGGCGGTGTGCTGGCGGGTTGTGGGCCGTAAAGTGAAAGGAATGTTTATTGACGGTATTGAGAGGAGGCCATATATCTTGATTACTTCTCAAGAGGGTTAGATATGGCAACGAAAGCAGAGCGTGCGGTACTTTTGCCGGACAGCATATATAACAGGATCGTGAGAATAGCGAAGGAAGAGGATAGCAATATCCCGTGGGTGACGAGGCAGTTGTTGGCGAAGGCGATGGCAGATCTGAAAGGGAAGCCAGAGTGGTTTTATGAGATCGAAGAGCAGATAGAGGGATTGAGAAACGAGACCCTAGTAGTAGAAAGAGCAAAGAGGAAAGGAAGAACAGCGTTGCATCTTGAAGGTGCAGAAGAGCAGCTGTTGGTTGAGTTAAAGAAGCAGATAGAAGGGTTGAGAAGAGAAATAGGAGAGGTAAGGGAGGAGACGAAGGCAAAGCTGAAAGAGCAGAAGCCGAAGGAGCAGGTAGGCAATAGATTTGTGACGAGGCAACTATTGGTCAATGCGTTGGCAGAAGAGAGAAAAGAGCCAGAAATGGCAGATAGGGCAAATAGGTTTGATGCAATACAGCGTGATTTAGAGTGGTTGAGAAGCGAAGTACAGGCGTCACGAAGGCAGAGAGAGAAGCAAGAAGCGACAGGGGAGCAGCTGTATCGAGAGCTGAAAAAGCAGGTAGGGGAATTGAGAGCGGCTTTAGCAGCCACGCCAGAGACGCTAGAGTTAGACGAAGAAGAAGAAGAGTGCGAGAGGGTGTTTAGACAACTGCTTTGGGGCAAGCCGCTAGAAAAAGAGGCAGAGCAAGCCGAATCTTATACCGATATCATTGATGGGATTTGGGGTAAGCCCTTAGAAATAGAGGGTGAAGCAGAGCCAGAGCAAGAGGCAATGTCAACGGCAGCGGCGTATTTGCTTTGTGGCGAGTCACCAGATCTAGAGGCAGAGTCAGAGCAAGAGGCTATGCCAACGGCAGCGGCGTATTTGCTTTGTGGCAAGTCACCAGATCTAGAGGGAGAGCAAGAGGCAGAGCAGATGAAAGAAGCAGAGCCGGAACCAGTAGAAGAAGTAGCGAGCATAAAGCCAGCGGCAAAAGGCAAGGTATTGAGGCCGTTTTTTGGAAGGCTGACGGCGATGTTCAGCAGTGTTCTAGGTTAAGGATGAATTTTCGTAGAGTCGAGGAATTCAAAAGGAGCTGGATTTTAGACGAAGGAGTAAAATGGGAATAGGATTCATTTTCTGAAATTTAAGAAAAAGACAAGTCGAATGATTGTCGCTCAGACGCCGCGAGCTAGCGGGAGAAAAAGTATTCAGGGAAGACAGCAGTTGAAGATGGCCGAGCAGGCAGCGAAGGCCGATTGACGCCTCCGTGAGCCGTAAGGCAGGATAAATGTGTGTGCTCAGAATTTAGGAAGTGATGTGAGACTAAGCTTAGGCGGTCTACGGAGGCATTGTGGCGTAGACGTGAGGCCAGTAATTCATGAGCAGAGTATAATTCTAGTGTAGACACTAGAGGAATTAGTGATGGCAGGAAGAGAAGCGGTGTTGTCAACGAGACTGTTGGCGACAGACACAGCTAGATTTCAAGGGATAGCAGAAAGAAAGGGTGTGACAGGTAGTCAACTGCTGAGAGAGATAATTGTTGACTACTTAGAGCGAGAAGATCGAGAGAGTTACGCAGAAAGGTTGGCAGAAGCGGAGAGCAAGTATGCCAAGCAGCTGAAGGCCTCGACCGAGCGGATATGTTCGTTGATGGCGAAGATAGGGATTGAGGTGCACGCGGTAGTCGAGTTCTTGGCCATGGTTGATGGCGGAGAAGCAGCCATGGCAGAAGCGCTGTCTAAGTCATCGAAGCGGATAGAGAAGGGCTTGGAAAATCAGATCAAGCGCGTCAAGGAAAAGATGTCGGAAGCGGTAAGTCTGGAAGACTAGGCTTGAAATGGAAGAACTTCGCAGCTTCGTAAAACACAGCTATATAAGGACGAGCGACACAGCGGTAGGGCGTGCGGAGGCGCACGTCAACTATTTGGCATTTAGGCCAGGCAAAGACAAAGAGGGGAAGAAGCGGGAGTTCTTTAGCAGCGACCGCGAGCGAGTAGACGGAGAGGAAGTAAAAGAGGCAATAGAGAAACAGCCAAAATATGGTGTGTTGGCTCACAAGTTCATATTGTCGCCAGGAGTGGAAGGAGCTGATGTTCAGCAGTACACGAAGGCGGTGATGCACGACTTGTCGAGGCGGAAGGGCGTTGAGCTGGATTGGTACGGAATAGTGCATGAGAACACGGCGAACCCGCATTGCCACGTGATGGTGATGGGCAAGGGGAAAGAGGGCCGGACGTACAAGATATCGAAGGGTGATCATAGGCAGATAAGGGAAGAGGGAGACCGGTACTTAAGAGAGAGGGGCTTGCTCAAAGAAGAGAAGTTGCGGGAGCTAGGTGATTCCAAGCTGAAAGAGAGAACGGAGAAAGTCGGCCGTTTCTTCAATGCTTTGAAGGCCGGGGTGAAAGAGTACGGGCGAGTGATGGAAGAAGGCCGAGACAAAGACCAGCCAGGCCGAGATCCGAAAGGCAAAGACAAGAAAGAGACGCTGCGGGAGAAGGAAAAGCAGAAGGAAGAGACGGTGTTCGGCAAAGCACCAAAATATGACGAGTTGTTGGCCAAGAATGCCAGGCGTGAGAAGCGAGAGAAGGCCAAGGTTGAGAAAGAATGGAAGGCGTATTGCCGCCCGATCGAGGTCGATTATCAAAGAGGGACAGCGCTAGAAGGCGACCAGCAAAGGTTTGATCGTGCTAGCCGACTAGAAGAGCTGCGGGAGTTGGAGCAAGAGTACAAGGCTGGTGTGCCGTGGGTTAGGGAGCAGATGACAGCGAAAGACAGCCAGCGGCTCTCTGATTGGATAAAGGAGAAGCACCGCGATAGAAAGAAGTTGGAGCGGGAGTCAGAGAAGGTCGGGTTGATACGGGTGGACCTGGGCAGCTTTGCCAGAGAAGTCACTTCAAGAAGCAGCCATGAGGAGATCGAAGAGCTTAAGCAGTTGGAGGGGCAAGGCAAGGTGTTCTTGACGGCGGCAGAGAAGCTGGCTGTCGAGCGCTGGATGGAAGAGGCAAAGAAGGACGGGGCAGAGAAGGAACCTGAGGGGCTAGAGAAGCCAGAGAAGGGCAGTGCTTATGACCGAGAGGACCAACACTCCGGTAAAGGCAAGAAGAGGTACAAGACGGACAAGGAGAGGCTCCAGGATCGTTTACCCGGGGCTTACCGACAAGAAGGCTACGAGAATCAGAAAGCTGAGCGGGAAGTCAGAAGTGACACAGAAGCCAGCCGCAAGGAGAACCTGAAGAAGCAGCTTACCGAACAGCGCAAAATAGAAGGCCAGCGGGAGACTGTTGACGGCGCTTACACAGAGAAATGGGGAGCATCGCTAAGTGCCATTGCTGCTGGCCCGATGGGGGCGGGGTCTGGAGGGTTACGTGACCTGGGGCCTAATGAGGCCTTGAGGTTGATCAAAATTGGCATGTCACAGATGAAGGCGCAGAAGTTGCAGAAGGCCGAGATTGCCAAAGGCGGCGAGGCCCAACGCGATTTGGCAGTTGAGCAGAGCAAGTTAGTAGATAATAAAGAGGCTACAGGTAAAGGCAAAGGCGCAGGCGAAAAAACAGGCATCTCAGAAGAAGAGGTCAGAGATCGGCAAGAGGCCGACAGCTTCCTCAAGGAAATCAAAGAGCGCAAGAAGAAGGAAGCGGACAGAGACCAGAGCCGCGACCCAGATAGGTTCGATGAGTGGACTGGGAGATAGCAGATGTCGGAAGCGCTCGGTAGTCTTTTAACAAGCATTCCAGCGCGAGAAGTGGCAAAAGTCATAGCGACTTCGCTGAGGTCGCTTGGCTATGACGGTTTGTTTGTTAATGAACAATACCGGACGATAACGGCCAGCAGGCGGGAGCCATTCAAGACAGCAAATTTCAATGTTGTGTTGGATTTTGCCGTGTCGATTGAGTGGGCAGATTATTCTGATGATATCGGCCCTGGCATATTGATTAGCACCAAAGTAACAGAGCGGCAGGCGAGCTGGAGCGGTGGCAACTGCAAGCAGAAATTAGAGGCGCTAGAAGATTCAATAGGGAAGTATGCCAAGCAAATAGAGGCAGGAGTTGGCGGGCCAAAGATTACTGGAGCGCGTTGGGCCACAATCAAGGAGTTGAGGCTAGCTGAGTATTTGGGGTCTATGGCTGGGGCAGATGGTCAGCTTTTACTCGGTTATCTCGATGGCGAATATCTGAGGCTGCCGGAGGGTGAGACCAACAGACACTGTCTTGTTTGTGGACCTACAGGTAGTGGCAAGACGACGGGCATATTTATCCCTAACTTGATTGAGAGAAGCAGATCCAGCGCCATTGTTACAGAAGCTACTGGCGGCAAGGGAGTGGCTGATCTATACAGGAAAACAGCAGGCTACCGCAAGAACCAGGGCCACAAGATCTATTACTTCAACCCCGATGACTTGAGCAGCCACCGAATAAATCCATTGGATAGGGTGAGAACGTTCAGGGACGCTTGGCGGGTAGTTGAGGTGATCATGCTTGCGACAACGGCGTCACAAGCGAGAGTTGAGCAGACGTGGGACACGGCAGAGAGGCTTTTGTTTGCCGCTCTAGTTATGCATTCAGTAGGAGAGCGGGCCTATGGTGACTGCAATCTTGGCTATATTCTTGAGTTATTAGGCCATGGCTCAGAAGCAATCTCTAATCGGATGGGAACCACGAACATACCAGCAGCGAGGAGGTTTTTTCAGGCATTTTGGACCAACTCGACAGACAAGTACAGGAACCTTGTGGCAGCTGGTTTGCTCAGTCGGTTAGCGTTGTGGAACCAGCCGCGGATTAAGGAGTTAACTTCAACGACAGATGTTGATGTCACTCAGCTGTCACAGGAGCTATTCACTTGGTACATAGCGGTGCCGGCAGACAAGCCGGAATTAAAGCCGCTAGCCTCGCTGATTTTCAATCTAGCCATTTCCTATGTTTATGAAGGCGAGTTCGCTAACCCAGTCATGCTGATGCTCGATGAGTTCACGAACTTTGGCTATATCAAAGGCTTGCCGCAGAAGTTGACGATATTGAGGCACGACAAGATACCGGTGGTGCTGGGCGTCCAAGACCTTGTGCAGATAGAGAATCTGTATGGAAAAGACTCGACGATACTGAGGAATCAATGTGCCACGCGGGTGTATTTCAAACCGAATGGCAGTGAAACAGCGCTAGTGATTAGTCGCGACTTAGGCATGTATGCAAAAGAAGAAACGACAGTAACATCAGCCGGGCACTTGCAAACGCGGACAGAAAAGCAGCCGTTAATGAGCCCGGACGAGATACTAAATATGGGAGTTATAGACGAAGAGACATATTCAGCTGGACGGCCATTGAGGCCACAAGTGTTGATTGCCTTGCCGTCGACCAGGCCGATTAGGATAGAGGCCTGCACGTATCAGGATTATTTGGACCAGACGAATTATCCAGTGCCTGATCGCGTTACTTTGACTGCGTCAGAGGACTTGATGCCGAGCTACGCAAATGGAGAAGATTACATTGAGCAGTTGCCAGAGCCAGTGCAACAAATGGAGGCAGTGCTAGATGCCATTGCAGAAAGCACAAGTGCCGCTCTTGCCAGTGGTTCATTGGCAAAACCTGAATACCCGCCGATATGGTATGTGCCGATTGTGATCAATTGTTTGGTTGATGGAGTTGTGGAGAACCGGGTGTACAAGCCAGACAGCAGCCTTGCACGCTTAGAAGAGTTGATGATTGAGTATGAGGCTGGAGACAAAATAGTTTGTGATTCGCTTACTGAGCTTGAAGTAGCGAAGTTAGCCGCGTGGTTAGAGAAGAGCGCGGAGCAAGAGGCTATTGGAGAGCGAGACGAAAAGCAAAAACAGATTGATGAACAGCCGATAGATACTGCTGGTCCCGCTGATCCTATTACAGCTACTGCGGAGGAAGAAGCAACTGTGCTAACAGCTGATTCTGTTGTGGTTGCTGACGCTCATGAAGCAGAAGTACAGGTTCAAGTCGAATCAGCCGCAGTGCCCGGCGGGGAGATTGTTGGCAAGGATAAAGATATAGATAGAGAGCAAAATCAAGGGAGAGATCAGGAGTCAGAGAAAGACATAGACATAGACTCGAAGCCAGATTTAGGCATCCTGTGGGGCTAATTTAGGCTTTGTAAAAAGGCGGGGTGAAGTAAGAATGTTTGCAGCAATAGGTGGCACGCTAATAGCGTTTGTTGTGGTTATTTTCGGGACGCCTTGGCTGTATGAATTAATTGGCAATTGGTACATGGCCTTGTCGCTATGCGTCTGCGTAGCTGCATGCGGCATCTATGTCATGCGGGGCTTAGATATTCTGGAGTATCAGAAGTTTGATAGTCCACCGGGCTTTATCTCTCCGTTCGATGTTTTAGTGACCATGGATAGGCTTGTGCAGCTATTTAAGGCAGCGCATAGGGGGCCGCAATTTTGGAACGTCAAAGAATGCATACTCGACGAAGGGCGAATATCGGCAGTTTTGAGCTTTACTGAGATATATGCCGGATTCTTTGGCCAGCCTCTGCAAGCTAGTCGCTCGATACTGGTGATGATTGTTGTCAGCGAGCTACCTAGCGGGCATCAAATGAACGCGCTGGAGCAGTTGCTCAATTCAAGATGGGAGAAAGAGCGAAGCAAGCCCTGGTCGTTAGTGACTCTTAAGTGGGAGGTTGATGCCCAGGTAAGCAGAAGCTCTTGCACAGAGACAATCAAGTTCATGACCCGCGAGATCAAGTATGTGTTGGATTATCCGAAGCCAGAAGAGCCGTCTAAATATAGTGTTTTAGTGCCACCTATGTGGCTGCTGGTCGCACTTGCGTGTGGCATTGTGCAGAGCCTTGATTATTCGGTGAAACACGGCGAGAGGATAAAGGCGCAGAAAGAAATGAGTGAGAAACGGGAGGAAGAAAGGCTGCGTCAAGCTGCCGAGCGGGAGCAATTTAACCAAAGGCGACAGGCGCAATGGCAGGAGCAGCAGCAGAGAATTGAACAGTACAAATACAATCAGCGGCAGCGTTTGAACTCACAACAAGGGGAGTCTTCTTCGCCGTACAGTGAGCCTAATAATGTTGAGGACAGGGTCAGGAATAATTCGTTTGCCGCGCCAGTGCAAGAGCAAACTCCAGCACCAGAACCAGTAGTAACCCCACCAGTAGCTGATCCTATGAATTCGATTAGGGAGCGTTTCAGGCAAGGCATACACACTCCTGGTGAGAGGTAGAACTTGGGCTTGAGCTAGAAATTGAATGCCGATTTAAGTGGTGTCAAGTGACAAAAACGCTAAGCAATAGCGAGTTGGAGGGCTACCAATGAAAAAAGTATTGGTCTTATTTGCTGGTTTGATTCTATCTGTACCCGTGGCTCAAGCTAAAGAGTCAAGTATCTACAGCATCTTCGGGGAGGCTGGACAGAACGGAGTGCTGAAACAATTGACAGCGATATCAAAGGCAGCAGAGCGAGAGACAAAGAGGAAGAGCCAGAGCCAGGGCGAGAAAGCCGCAGCTGAGTGCCCTAGTTCGGTACGGTCAGGGCAATTAACTGAACAAGCGGAAGTTTCAACAGAGGTACGGTGCCAATTTGCGTATGCTCTGCATCGTTTTGTGGCTGGTAAAGCCAGAGACTATGACTCGGCTCTAGTTTCAAGTTCTAATTCTGCCCCTGGAACAAAGAAGCCCTTTGCTTATCTCCCGTACCTTGAGCAAGAAGACTTTGCTAGTAGCTGGTGGGCGAAGAGAAGCAAGAGCTACAGAGAAAGTGGTGCTGGAGAAAAGAAGCAGTTTTTGCATAGAGCCATAGTTGATGCTACTAGATTATACGGCTGGTATGGTGAGCGTGTGTATGGCACAGCAGCGTATGTTGTTTGGGAAGAAGCAGCATTGCGGGCGGTTTTGAAGAAGCAATGAAGAAGCAGTAAGGTGATGATAGAGGGCTGTTCTGAGGTAGTAGAATAACGACTAGAGCTGAAGGAGCAGTAGGAAAATGAGTCGATTTGCAATGCCGTCGATGGCAGAACAGAAAGCGAAACGAACAGCTGAACGAATAGCCGAACAAAAGAGAAGAAGCCGAGTCTTAAGATGTCATGTTCTGCCATGGGCTGTCTGGCAGGAGCGCCTGCCATCAATGCGGTTGTTGAATCGACAAGATGTTCGGTCAATAGCGCTAGAAACAAAACGTGTTTTCCAACACGCCACGTCCTCAACAAGTTACGTGTCAGCTCTGGATATCTTTAGGTTAAGGCGCCATCTGAGATCTCAGGCCGTACTGAAGGCGCAGCTGTTTCCATTGCGCGAAGAGTTGATCAGGACAACACATGGTTGGCTCTTGGACGAGAGCGGAGCTGTACGACAAAGGAATGCTCCAGGGCCTAATATTGCGGACGAAGTCGAGAGAATATTGGCCACTCTAAAGGTGTTTAAAGAGCGCTCAGTCAATATTGAAAAGGCTTTGAACATGAGGCAGCGCTAAGCATAGCGACAGGAGAGATTGTTGCATTCAGTATTGATTATCAAGTGCTGCTTGCTTGGCTGAAGCTAAGAAGTAAAGTGCCAGGTATTGGAGAGCATAAAAAAGTGCGGGGTTTGACGACCAGTTTAGGATTTGCTGCGCTCTGATGCTGGCACGTATCGATAGAGAGTTGCCCTCGAAATTCCTAGAGCTTTGCTGACCTCAGTAACTTTTGCATTTTCGTCTTTCAAAAGTTGTTTAGCCATCTCAATCTTTTTTGCGTCAAGTTTGACTGGTCGGCCGCCGAAACGTCCACGAGCGCGAGCAGCCTCAAGCCCAGCATTAGTGCGCTCTCTAATTACTTCCGCTTCAAATTGGGAGAGGGCACCAAACACATGAAAGATTAGCTTGCCGCCCGGAGTCGTTGTATCAAGGCTCTCTTTGACACTCCGCAAGCCAATTTCTCGTTTGTTGAGCTTGTCTACGATTTCGATCAATTTCGTCAAAGACCGTGCAAGCCTGTCCAGGCGCCAAACTACCAGCGTATCGCCAGTTCTAATGAACTCTAAGGCGGCATCGAGCCCTGGTCTTTCGTCGCGAGTTCCACTGGCGACATCCTCAAAGATCCGCTCACAGCCGGTCTTCTTAAGCTCGTCGAGCTGCAAGCTAAGGTCTTGGTCCTTGGTCGAGACGCGGGCATAACCAATCAGCATGTCTCATAACTCATTGTATTTTGACACCCTGCCAGATTTGATTGTGAGATGACTTTTGAAACATTGGCAAAAACGAACTTGCTCTATTTGAAGGTTTCCAGGGCTATTCTTAAGTAATGTATCACATACGATCGTTTTTGCGACACTTGTTGCGCCTTAGGACATAGACTTGTCAAGAAAAGCATAAGAGGTGCTGCCCATGGCTCCAGAAGAGCAGGTGTACCAGTTCAAATATTTTGTGCGCGGGATCAGTCCGATGATTTGGCGCCGGGTGCTTGTGCAATGTAATAGTTCTTTGGCTGCCCTTCATGAAGTCATCCAGCTTTCAATGGGTTGGGAGGGCGAGCATCTATATGCCTTCCGTCTTCATGGCAAAAACTACGGCACGCTCGACGGTGTTGGAGACGAGCATGAGCCACTGTCAGCACTTAAATTACGGCAAAATGAGCGGTTCTTGTATGAGTACAACTTCCTAACTATGTTCGACGTTTGGCAAATTGAAATTCGCATGGAGAAGTCTTTACCGCTTGATCCCAAGCTGTTCTATCCGCATTGCCTGGCAGGGAATCGTTCTGGGCCTCCAGAAGAATTGACAGTGGAACAATACCTCCACGATGAGTATCAAATCACGACTCGGCCATTGGCAGACCTTGCACAGGCTCTCCTAGACAAGAATCTAGATAAGGTCAAGCGAATCGTAGACGACGGAAAAATATATTCTCGAAATTTCTTAAATCGACTATTAGCCAAGTCATTCGCGGAGAAGGAAGGCAGCCCTGAGAGCACAAGGAGGAGTAATGAAGTTCAGATTGCAACTAGTGAGAGAGGCTGAAGACGGCACAATTCCAGATATCGCAGAAATTATGATCATCGATAGAAATGATTGTCATTTGGGAAATTTAGGACTGAAGCTGGAGGAGACAAAGCGAATTCTAGCCAATCTTCAAGATGTTCTTGTACGTGCTCAACTGGATGAGTACACAAAGAAGGTCAAGCCGTGCGCGGAATGCCAACAGAGTAGAAATTGCAAGGACTACAGCCACATCACTTTTCGGAGCCTCTTTGGCAATGTGATTGTTCGCAGCCCAAGGTTGGTGCATTGCTCTTGCTTCAAGGGCGCAGCAAAAACATTTAGCCCGCTGTGTGAGCTACTGCCAGAACATACAGCTCCAGAGCTGATTTACTTAGAGACGAAATGGGGCTCTCTAGCACCTTATACGATGGCATCCAATCTACTCAAGGATGTATTGCCAATGTCGGCAACGACGAATCCGGCTACCTTGCGGAATCACACTCTCAGAGTGGCAAGCAGATTGGAGCAAGAGATGGGCGAAGAGCAATGTATGTTTGCCACTGGGTCCGAGAGCCAATTGGCGAGACTACCTCACCCAGAAGGGCCGATCACTGTTGGAATTGATGGCACCTATATTCGCAACTGGTCAGACAAGAAAACGCAGTTTGAGGTGATCGTCGGGAAGTCGATACCTCATGAAGGGGATTCGAAGTGCTTTGGCTTTGTTCAAACCTTTGACGAAAAACCCAAAAGGCGCCTATTTGATGTCTTGGATGGTCAAGGCATGCAAATGAACCAGCAGGTGATATTTTTGTCGGACGGTGGTGAAGACTTACAAGACGTTCAACTTTACCTAAACCCACTGTCAGAGCATATTTTGGACTGGTTCCACATCACAATGCGATTAACAGTTTTAAAAAATTGTGCAACTGGAATTAAAGCAAAAAATCAGGAAGTGGGCGATGAAGCCCTAAAATATCTGGAAAGCGCCAAGTGGTACTTATGGCATGGAAACGTACATCGTGCGCTGGATGAGATTGAATTCCTATATGATTGCCTCGAACCCGATCTCTGTGACGATGACGGCGAAGAGGTTTGGAGCGATGCTAACAAGCCGCTGCTTGAGAAAATTCAACAATACGTTGACGAATTCAAGACTTACATTGAGCGTAACTCAGTCTCTTTAGTTAATTATGGCGAGCGTTACCGCGCTGGTGAGCGGATTTCGACCGGCTTTACTGAATCGGCCGTGAACTACGTCGTCAATAAGCGGTTCTCAAAACGACAGCAGATGCAATGGACGCAGGCCGGGGCACACTTGCTCTTGCAGACCCGTACAAGAGTTTTAAATGGCGACCTTGAGAAAGTCTTTGAGCGCTGGTACCCTGGCGTAAAGGCGGCTTAAACCCCGCACTTTTTTATGCTCTCCGAAAGGTCTTTTGCTAAAAATGCAAAGTCTGTCTCCACGGGCTCTAGATTCATTGAGTGGACTCGTTAAACTTGGTGATGAAATTGATCAATGGGATAGTTGTGAACAGAAGAATCCAAAACTATTTCTATCTTTGCTTAACTTGGCTAGTTCAATCGCAGGTTCCGCAGCAAGACATTTATTGCAGGTCGATACTCGAATGAGCCTCGCTGGTTCGCAAGTATCACATTTAATCGCTGCGGAAATGGCAAACTCAGTTGAATACATGCTTCGGCTTTCTCCATTGAATTCACCTTACGTCGACAATTTTCGGACGGAGTTTGAACGTCGTTATCAGATGAATCGTGAGGTGCCAATTCTTGAACTTTTAAGTCCAACATTCGGCCTAGGTTCACCTTATGATTTGCAACTATTGTCGAGAGGACAAACCGTCACTGAACGTCGGAGAAATAATCGACTTGGTAGAATTGCTGCCGAGGCTCTTCGGAGCAATTCGAATGTTTACAGGTTGACGAATGAAGACTTGGAGCAACTTTCTTTTTGGCGTCCTGCTTCAGCGGAAGCACCGATATCAGTTGATATTTTTGCGATGATAAGTGCTAATACGCGAGACGATATTGATGCTGGTAAGTTTGAAATAGTATTACCTTCTAGAATCGGTGAAAATGGCGGAGGGAGAACTCTTGGGCGCTTTGCGCAATTGATTGGATCCGAAGCTATGGAGACCCTTACGGACATCGCAAGGTATGAGGCCTTGCTAGATCCTGATAGCATTCATGCTGATGTGAGCTATCTACCCCAGGAATCAAGAGTAGCCAATCTTACGATTGCGCCGATAGTTCGAAGGCATACAATTGTTTCCAATCAAATTCCAGTCACAAATTCGTGTAACGTTCCATTGTCTGAAATTGTGATTGGCATTCAAAACAACAGATTCTACGCTCGTTGGACGCGAACGAATCAGCGAGTTTTGGCTCATTCAAACAATATGCTCAATCCGGCCTTTGCCCCTGGCGCTATACGTTTTCTGTTGGATATAGCTACTGATGGGCAACCCCAAATTGTCCCCTTCCAGTGGGGGCCGGTTGAAAGTTTCCCGTTCTTGCCGAGAGTTGTTGTTGGCAAGACAGTTCTAAAGCTAGCTCAGTGGGATACGTCAGCACTAGTACTGAAAGGACGAGATAGTAGTACCTTCAATGAGCGTCTTGTTGCATGGCGCACCGCATGGAGGGTTCCTCGAACGGTACAGGTTTGTAGCAATCGAATTGGGGATGACAACTACCTTTTGCTAGATCTAGAGAAGTCAAACGATATGCAATTGTTTGAAGAAATGCTCAAACGCAGCAGCTTGCTGGTGCAAGAGTATATTCCTTGCGATCGCTGGCACACTACAGTAGATGGAAACTACGCTACAGAAATCGTTGCAACTTTCGTTCGAACTGACTTGGTGGCTGCAACCAACAAAATACCTTACAAAGCGAAAAAAATCGAAAAGCCTAGTCACTCTGAATGTGTTCAAACCATAGGCAGCGAATGGGTCTATTTGAAGATCCCGTGCCATAAGACAGTTCAAGATAATATTATCTTGCGTGTTCAGGAACTTACTAAAAGCATGCAGGGGCAGGGCTATTTAACAAGCTGGTTTTTTTTAAGGTATCCAGAGGGAAACGAGCATCTAAGGGTCCGTTTTAAAGTGAAGAAGGAGTCTCTTTATTCCCATGTGCTACCATTAATTTTCGACTGGAGTAGTGAGTTGGTGCTGAAATCGAAATTAAGCCATGGTGTTTCTCTCGAGACCTATGATAGGGAAATCGAAAGATATGGAGGGTCCAGCGGTATTGTTGTTGCTGAAAATATATTTGGTGTTGACAGTAAACTGGTTGCTAGGCTGATATCTCTTCAAATAATGAAAAAACTCGATCGCACTGTTCTTGGTGTTGTGTCTGTCAATAATTTTCTCAATGGTCTTGGTCTGGACTTGAGTTCAAAAATCAATTGGCTGCGAAGAATATCACGCCCAGATTCAAAGAAGGTTGCATCGACGAAATTTAGGGAATCGAAAGAGCTTTTCTACAATTTGCTTGTGTGCAATTATTCGGATCCCAATGCTTTTAGGTATGCTGAGGTGAACGCTGAACTATTGGCTATGCAAGGAGATTTAGCAAAATTGGGAAGAGAACTCAAGCAACTGGAAGAAGACGGGGATCTTAGTGTTCCAGTGCAAGATCTAATTGGGAGCTTTGTCCATATGCATTGTGTTAGGTTGTTTGGGGTTGATAGAGACAATGATTACTTTATTTTGGCTCTGCTCGCTAATTCCTTAGAAATGTTGGCAAATAGGCAACTTCGTGATCAACCTGCGTCAATTGGGCCCAGCGATATAAATCTTACTCACTGCGAACACTAAAAACGGAGAATTCTAAAGTTTAGACCAGCGACAATCGGAATTGCCAATCGCTAGTCTAGCGAGATTTCCGGAAGGAGTTATTTGAGCTAGTGTCTTGCATCAAAATTGACAAACAAAATATTGGCGTTGTTTTAACTTTTTTCTGCGGCTAACTTCCGTCTCTCTTTTCGCGAATTTCTGTTTTTTCGACGAAATTGCTGAGCCATTTGATAGCCATTTCTATTGCGGGATCATCGCTCGCACCTAATGCAAAATTACCTTGCTCAACCAGTATATCTGGAACGACTCCGGAATCGTACAGAGTGTGATTTCTATCAGTCTCGCCCGAAGTAGTTAAATATAGAGTGGCGCCGTCTGGCAATGGAATGGTCTCATTATTTGTTGATAGGCCCCGCGTAGGTTTACCGATAAAACATGTTTGTTCGCGTCCCTTGAAGCAAATTGTCAGTGCCTCTCCGGAGCTTGCTGTAGCTTCATCGATTAAAACAACTACTGGAGCTTGTTCACAATCTGGAATACTGTTTTCTAATTTGAAGTTAGTTATTTTGCCAAGAAATCTATCAATTACGCCAGCCTTACCATTTTCATAGAACCAGGGAACTGCTGTTTTCTGGTACTGAAAAAAACCAATTGTACTAGCACCAAGCACGGGACCAATGCCAGCTATCATCGGCCACATATTTCCACCGCGGTTCCCGCGCAAATCAATGATCCAGCCCAACGGTTTCTGTGCTGCGCATTCCAAAATTTGTTGTTGAAGCGAACGCGCGTAATCTGTCGACCCTGCTTTCTCCCCACCGCTATTGAGACCACTCACATGTATGAAACCGAATTTCTTGTCGTTGTCAACCACTACGCCATTTCGACTGATTCGCGGCCTCAGCGCTGGATTAGTGCGCATGCTCGGCGAAAAAACACGCTCACCTTTGCGTGTTGTCAGAAAGCTGTGATGATCTCCGGTTTGCGATAGAATGTAGTTAATTGCTGGGTATGTATCGTCAGTTGACTTGGCTTCGTTAGCTATTTCAAGACTCTTGATCTTCACGGATTTCCAGTCCACCTTTGCTGAGTGCAAACTACGCTTCTGAATTATCCTGGTCACTTTGTCTAAAAATTGAGATGCGGATGAAGGAGCCAAATTGTTACCCTCAATTGTATTAAAAACGGCAATCAAAACGAAAACGACTATACAAGCGACTAGTGGCCATCGAAATTTGGATTCAGGATTGATCTTTTTCATTAATAGTATAGTCTAATTGTGGCAATAGTTAGTGGTATCAAACGATTTCGCTGAAGGCCGATGAGTATTATTGAACAAGTCAATGTTCATAGGAGAATAAATTATGAATTGAATTGTACCTCGCTTTGTAGCGTCACTAAGGTTGATTGTCACCTTAACTCGACAATTCGTCCGCGGAATAACGACTTCAGAGTCACCAAATATGGCATGCTATCTGGCATTAGGCCTAAGCCGTCGACACCGGAAATTTGAGTATTGGTTGCTCCGGTGATATTTCAAGTATTCCAACGAGCGTTCCTTGGTCTAATTAATTGCCGTTTTAAATCAACCTGATGGCGGTGTTAGGACATCTTCCTATTTAGACCCAGTGAAGTGCCAGTAAACCGGTACATCACGAAGTGCTACCTCGGTAGCACGGACCAAGCTGGTCAATCGATACGCAACTACTAGATGCTTCAGCTTATGTGGGTTTGAGCCTGATGTTGGGACAGCTGACACGCCCGGTTCTTTGGGAATGCTGCGGAAACGTGATACCCTCATGCTCGACTTTTGTCAGCTTTGTCACTAATGCTGTCAGTTTCAATAGATCTGTTCAGCAGAATATTAGATGGCAGATAAGAAGCCGGTCTTGCAGATCCTATTGAATGGCACTTTGTCAAAAGACCTGTTCAATGGAGCTGGTAGACTTTTCAACTGCTCTGCGGCGCGGCAGTACTGTAGGTGCCCCATTAGTGCAAAATGGACTGTCCCTTTTGCTTTCGGGAGTACCGCTTGTGTAGACACTGATTAAGTGACCAGTTAAGTTACATGCAGAGATGGCTCAAATGCCCATTTATCGTTGCTCTTAAACCGGTAGAGCAAACGAACGTTTGCGTTACAGGCGCTGAACAGGACTTTTGACATTGCTGAATGGCACTTCTGAAATTGACAAATGCTAAATGTACTTCGGTGTTTTAGCGTCTTCCAAATGACTACTTCCGGTGAGAGAAGAGCCACGATAACTCCTCGCCGGATTTCCGCGTGTTTTGAGGATGTCTACACCAGACGTACAGTATAGAAAAGAACTTTTTGATCCAATATTACTAGTCGGCCGTTAAGGCCTTCTGAATCACCACTATTAACAACAGGAGAAATAACCTCTATGTTCCCCCTCAATAAAAAACTGGACCTTGCCCTGAAGAACTCAACCAACTTACATTCAAGTAATTCTGCCGTTAAACAGGATGTGATTAAGGCGCTGCTTCAGCTAACAATTTTCGCGAGCCTGCCAGCGCAAGCAAAGCAAGTCTTTGAAAATGAATTGGTGAATCTATTGCATGCTGGATGTTGGCCGGCCCTAGCTGACCCGCTTGTTACTGGTGGTGTATTTGTCGTAGATCAGCTCTCCTCAGAAGAGCAAATTGTGGCAACTTTGGCACAACATCCAAATATCTCAGTTGCTTTTCGTACCTTCTTGCAAGAAGCCAGACGAGAGCGGCATGACTGTCTAAGCCCTAGACCCAGCCATGTTGAGTATTCCGGACCAAACTGATCGGTCATCTCCGATTCAACCTGATCAGCGATTCCGGTCAAACTGATCACTTGCAAGAAGCAGATAAATCTAAAAACTTGACGCTGGCTAACCGGCACAGATACAACCTTTGAACACTACTAGAAAGGTTGTTTCCATGCCTCAAAAGAGGTTAGCCATGCGAAGTATACGAGAAATTCTCAGATTAAGGCAATGCGGTCTTAGTCATCGACAGATCGGAGAGGCCGTTCACAAGTCTTCTGCAACTGTTGGCGGCTACCTAGCTCGTGCTGCAGCGGCCAAGTTGACTTGGCCGCTGCCAGAAGGGCTGGATGATTTTGCGCTTGAAGCTTTGCTCTTCCCACCACAAGCAGAGCTGCAAAACGCAAGGCCAGAGCCAGATTTTGCACACATTCACAAAGAGTTAAAACGAAAGGGGGTAACAAAAATTCTGCTTTGGCAGGAATACAAAGAACAAAACCCAGATGGCCTGCAGTTCTCTCAGTTTTGCGACAGGTACAAGAAATGGCTTGGAGCCATCAACGTCACGATGAGAATTCAGCACGTAGCAGGCGAAAAAGTTTTCTCAGACTTCGCTGGCAAAAAGCTGAAACTCACAGATCGCGACACCGGCGAGGTCAGCGACGTACACATTTTTGTTTGCGCTTTGGGCGCCAGTGGCTACTTCTTTGCCGACGCCTTTCTCGATGAAACTAGCCAATCGTGGTGCGCCGGCCACGTTAACGCCTTCAATTACTTTCAAGGCACGCCGGCCATCATCGTTCCAGACAACCCAAAAGCCACAATCACTCAGCCTTGCAGGTATGAGCCGATAATAAATGCGACGTTCCTGGAAATGGCTTCACACTACTCTTGTGCCGTAATTCCAGCGAGAGTGCGTAAGCCGAAAGATAAGGCGAAAGCGGAGCTGGCCGTGGGGCTCGCAACTCGTTGGATTTTGGCTAGGCTGCGCAATCGCACTTTCTTCTCACTGCACGAGATAAGAGTCGCAATCAAGGAACTTCTTGAAGATGCAAATAATCGGCCATTCAAGAAAATTCAAGGCTCTCGCAAAACCATGTTCGTTGAACTCGATAAGCCAGCACTAAGTCCGTTGCCAGAAAGACCTTTTGAATTCGCTGAGTTTCGAAAAGCTAGAGTCGGCGTTGACTACCACGTGGAATTTGAAGGGCATTGGTACAGCTGCCCATATCAACTTGCGAAACAAGAAGTGGAGCTTCGAGTAACCGCTAGCACTGTCGAGATAATTCACAAGCATCGCCGCATAGCAAGCCATTCAAGAGACTTCCACAAAGCTAAACATTCTACGCTTCCAGAACACATGCCGAAATCGCACAGGGAGTACCAAACCGCCAATCCACCTCGACTAATCGGCTGGGCTGAGATGTACGGGCAAGGCGCGAAGCAATTGATTGAAGCTATTCTGGAATCGAAGCCGCATCCGGAGCAAGGCTACAGAGTGTAAATTGCGGAATTATTTGGCAGGTTTTTTGTGGAATTAATTGGCAGACTCTTTGTGTAATTATTTGTCAGTATGCGAGTTGATTTCGTTGCTGAAATTGGGGGGGGGGCCGCTACACATAAAAAGGATTGTTCGGTTTTGGATTTTCCAGAAGTGTCAAATATCTAGGTTTTCAGGTTCTGGTTGTGAAGCCGAGTGTATAATATAAGGGGTTTCAAAATAGAAAAGCAGTGCGAGTGATTCCAGATTGTGGGGTAGTGTTAAGTGCCCTAATGGGTTTGTCATGCTGACAAATAGCGCCACACTTTTCCTGCCATTTAATTCCATAATCTACAACTGCCCTAATAATCAATGAAGTAGAAAGGAGAACTATATGTTCAACCTTTTTAAGTTTGCTGCTCAGGAGCCGCCTCCTGACAGTAAGACCACCGACTCGTATTTCGAGAAGCTGGTCAAATACATCCCAGCGGACATCCTGGCTGCGTATGTGGCGATTACTGGCATCACTGCGAGTAATGACCCGCCGCTGTGGTTGACCTGGGGCGTCTTCGGAGTGCTTCTGGCGCTGACTCCTTTGTATGTCTGCTACGTCAAAACGGTCCCCAAGGGATTTCTAACCTCAAAGATCTTCCACTGGGTCACTGCTTGCCTGGCATTCGCTGCGTGGGTATTCGCTCTGGGTGGGCCTTTTGCCACGTTTGTTTGGTACAAACCATATCTTGGATCGGTGGTATTGATTCTGACAACGCTGATCATTCCAGTGTTGGAAGGTCAGTTCTATCCCTGTGGCACTCCGTCGGAGCCTCCAGCTCCACCTGCTGTGCCCCCGGATGCGCCTAGTCCTGCCCCGCAGCCGATTCCGCCGGCAGCAGATCCTGCGACTCCCTCTGAACCTCCGAGCTCGTAACTCTTATTGAAGAAAGAGACCTGAAAATGGATCAGCCTGATTTCGCCCCTCTGCATGAGGCGGCCTATCAAGAG
>JAUPUU010000414.1 GCA_030917395.1 Cyanobacteriota bacterium erpe_2018_sw_21hr_WHONDRS-SW48-000092_B_bin.40 | reverse complement strand
AGTTTTTCTCTTTCAGCAATCAGGCAGGCCTTTTGAAAAAGTTCTCCTAACAAATCTTTGTCATTGACGAGAGCTATGTTTTGTTTGTGCTCGCGTGGAATAACAAGAATATGAGTGGGTGCCTGCGGGTTAATATCTTGGATTGCAAAGCAATTTTTGTCTTGATAAACAAAGGCGGCTTTCATTTCCCCCTGGCTGATTTTGCAAAAAAGGCAGTTTTGCTCTGAATTGTCTTGAGTGCTCATCTATAACCCTCTGAAGTCCGAGCCTATATGATAGGGCAGTGATCATCTAAAGAATTTTGCGCTAACGATCAATTTAGACAATCAGCGGTTTATTCTTTATCGTCTACTTAAGGGGTACTGTGCGCGATGACAAGCGAATCCAATATACTTCCGAGATTTTTGCAACTGCAAAAGGGCTTGTTTGCCTCTTTGAAGTTGAAAGAAGTACTGGACTCATCCATAACACTTTTTGCAGAGATGGCGGGGGGCGCTAAAGTTGCCGTGTTTTTGTGCGACAACGAAAGTACCTGCTTTAAGCTTATGGCAGCCAAAGGCTACAGTGATGGCTCTCTCGACCAGCTCAAAGTAGTCCCCTTTGCTCTCGATAGTCTGCTCAAACAAGTCCATCAAAAGCGCGGTCCAATAGCCTGTCCCGATGCCGCCAGTGCCCCTGACTTTTCGGCCACAGTGATGCGGCGCGAGGCCAGTCAGGGTCAAATCGCGCTACCCCTGGTCTCAGCTAATTTGCTTGTCGGGGCTGTTCTTCTAGAAGTAAACAATGCCCAGTTGCTTACTTTTGTGGACTTTCTCAAAGAAGTGTCAGATCTCGTTGCCACTGCTATTTCTAATAGCATTTTGTTTGGTCGCTCCGAATACGAAAGAGAGCGTCTCAGTACTTTATATAAAACCAGCTGTGCTCTTAATAGCAGTGCTCTGGAAATGGGTCAGGTCTTAAAAATCGCGGCGGACACTGCCCTTGTCCTGGGCAACACCCCAACTTGTGCCATCCTTTTATTAGATCAAGATCAGTCTAGTTTTCAGCTTGCTGCCTTTAAGGGGCTGGATGCTACTAGCTTGAGCGAGTTTGAAATGTCTTACAGCAAGTCTATTGCTGGTAGCTGCTTGCGCTCCAATCAAACCGAAATGTATGGAGATGGTCAAAGGGAGCCATTTGGCATGCCTCGTTCGATTAATGGACGTCCTTTTGCTACGGTCCTGGCTATTCCCCTGCGCCACGCTGAGCGCAAAATCGGCGTTTTAGAAGTGTTTTCAACTGAGTCCCGGGCTTTTCACCGTGAACATATCGATTTGCTTGAGTCGCTTTCTTCGCAGGTTTCTACTGCCCTCAATATTGCCTTGAGTCATGAGTCTTCCGCCACAAGTTCGGTGCAAGATGCCCATACCGGGCTGGCTAACCGTGTCCATTTTGAGTCTTTGCTGGTTAAGGAGCTGGAGCGCTCCAGTCGCCATAGCCATGAGCTTTCACTTTTGCTGGTCGATATTGACCATCTCTCGCAAATAAATGAAATGCTGGGTCAGATGAAAGGTGATGATGCCATCAAGCATGTCGCCAACACAATTAGAGCGGCTCTCAGGGACATTGATGTGCCTTCTCGCTATGGCGGCGAGGAATTTGCCATAATGCTGCCCGAAACAGCCCGCGCTAACGCTACAGAAGTGGCTGAGAGATTGCGTGCCACTTTGAGGCAAACGCCTGCCCCCGGTATTGGTTTAATTACAGTTTCAATTGGCGTGGCCTCTTTTCCTGGCAATGCTGACAACGCTAATGGTTTGATCCATGATGCCGAACAAGCCTTAAATGTGGCGAAGTATGAAGGACGCGACAGAGTGCGCACGGCCTTGACTGGTAGTTTTGCCGAAGGCGGTGACCTGTCCTGGGAAGATCTGGCCAGCAAAGCCAAAATGACCGTTATTTCTGAACGGCAGGCGCGTTTGCAGAGTCGTCTCACTGCCACCCCTGAATACGCCACCTGGCTGGCTAAGCCCGGATCACTGGTGGGTAAGAAAAAGGGCGGTTAGGGAGCATGGCCTGACCCACTCCTGCCAACCCAATTCTTAAAAAAATGCCAAAAGCTAGAGCTGGCTTCCGTTTGCTCTATACACTTTGCTATGTGGACAACAGTTGGACGCAATCTTTGCGCCCGGTTGGTCTGGTCCATAGATATTTACGTTAATTGCGAAGTGATTCGTAATAGGAGGATAGAACCTTGGCTACTGCATCTGCATCTAAGCTTCAACTTAAGCCATTGGCTGATCGGGTTGTTCTTAAGAAGCTCGACCCTGAAACCAAAACTTCAGGTGGTATCGTTCTTCCCGACACTGTTAAGGAAAAGCCTCAACAAGGTGAAGTCTTGGCTGTTGGCTCAGGACGCATGGATGACAAAGGTGTCCGTCAACCGCTCGAAGTTAAAGTCGGTGACAAAGTACTTTTCCAGAAATATCAAGGTCAAGAAATCAAGATTGAAGGTATTGAATACCTCATTCTTGAAGAAAAACACATTCTTGCAATTATGGGTTAATTGCCAACATCGAACTGTTTTTTTAACAATCGCATTCATTCAGGAGAAACTGAAAAAATATGGCTAAACAAATTGTATACAGCGAAGTGGCACGTCGCGCTCTGGAGCGTGGTCTTGACCATGTTGCTAACACAGTTAAACTGACACTCGGACCTGCTGGTCGCAACGTAGTGCTCGAAAAGAAATTTGGCGCACCTCAGATCATCAATGACGGTGTCAGCATCGCCAAAGAAATCGAACTCGAAGATCGTCTCGAAAACGCTGGCGCACAACTCATTCGTGAAGTTTGCTCCAGAACCAACGACAACGCTGGCGACGGCACCACAACAGCTGCTGTACTGGCTCAAGCAATGGTCAAAGAAGGCTTGAGAAACGTAGCTGCTGGCGCTAACCCAATGGTTCTCCGCCGCGGTATTCAGAAGGCTGCTGAACAAGCAGTTGCTGAAATCAAAAGAATGGCTAAGCCAGTCGAAGGCAAAGTAGAAATCACTCAAGTAGCAACCATCTCTGCTGGCAACGATGAAGAAACCGGCAAGATTATTGCTGATGCTATGGAGAAAGTTGGCAAAGACGGCGTTATCACCGTTGAAGAATCCAAATCTCTCAGCACCGAATTGGAAGTAGTCGAAGGCATGCAATTCGACAAAGGCTTTGTTTCCGCTTACTTCGTCACCGATGGCGAAAAAATGGAATCAGTACTCGATGAGCCTTACATCCTCTGCATCGACAAGAAAGTCAATCTTCTTGCTGACCTCGTGCCAGTACTCGAAAAAGTAGCTCGCGCTGGACGTCCTTTCATGCTCATCGCTGAAGATGTCGAAGGCGAAGCTCTCGCTACCCTGGTAGTCAACCACCTGCGTAAAGTACTTCCTT
>JAUPUU010000413.1 GCA_030917395.1 Cyanobacteriota bacterium erpe_2018_sw_21hr_WHONDRS-SW48-000092_B_bin.40 | reverse complement strand
CTATATCGGCTGGATATACCCCGTGTCGTTTTGAAAGAATTTAAGCAAAGAGCGCTACACAAGCCCTCTCTGGTGGAGTAGCATGGGCGATTACTGATGCAAAAACAAGTTATCGGATTTTGAAATATTAAGGAAGTAGGGGAACATAATGTCGCAAACAGCTACAGCTACAGAGAGAGAATCAGTTATGGACACTGCTTTATTAGACGAAGTTGTGCACTGGGTTAAGACTTTGACTGCGGTCGGTGTCTCTCCAGACTGCGCCGCTACACTAACCACCGAAATTCTCCTAGCCACCAGCGAATCAGCTGATGAGTTTGGTGAATATGGCGAAGACATGGAAGAATTCGACGAAGAATAATTGCTGACAGCTTTAGCTAATTCGAGTGAATCTTCAAAACTCCCCCCAAAGCCATGGGGGGAGTTTTTTGTATGAACGGGCAAATAGTTGGAAGCAAGATTCTCTAGCGGCCGGGGCTATTTGCCTTACTTCATGTCTACAAATTCAACCAGGAACGCCAGCGAGAAGGCCGATAGTGATCGGCTTTTAGCGCTGACTGCTCCTGCGGCGGTCTTGCGTTATCGTGCTGGTTTTACTGCTTTGGCCTTTCTTCTGGCACTCTCGCCTATTTGGTTTTTTTGGTCTATTTTTGCCGTTTTGACCTTAGCCGGTGAAGCCTTCGCTAATCTCGCTGCTGGAGTAGCTGGGGCGGAGGTTGGAATTGCCACAATACTGTTTTATTTGCTGCTAATTGCTGTTGGTGTCCTGGCTATCTATGTCTCTGCTGATACCAAGTTGATTGTTAGTAAAGAGGGGCTGCGCCTGCCCTGGCAGTTTCTCTTCGATTCTAAATTTTGTATATCGCGCCCCTGGTCGACCTTGGTTGCAGTCGAGTTTGTCTTCAACGATGGTAGAGGCATTGCCGAGCGCGGTCAGCCACAGAATATGATGCTCAAGTTTAATGATGGTGCTTGCATCGCCTTGGCCTTGAACGGCTTATCGCGCGATCATCTCAAAGAGTTCATTCTTGCTGTCCAGGCTTTTGCTCGCCAGGCGATTTTTAGGCCTGCTCTCAGCGCCCTTGATCTAAACTTATCAGCTATTGATCCCCGGCAAAGTGTTCATGCTTCCTTCACTCATATGTGGGAGGAAGAGTTAGAGAGTCGCTTTGGCTCTACAATCTTTGTACCCCTTGAACCTGGTCAAATAATTGACTATCAGGCAGCTGGCAGTAGCCGCTCCTTGAAAATTGAAGGACAGCTTTCTTTTGGTGGCCTTTCTGCCGTTTATCTAGTGTCAAAACCGGAACAAACAGATGCCTCTCAAATCAAGCTCTATGTGCTTAAAGAGGCGGTATTGCCGGTTGGTTCTGATGATAGTTTAAAAGCCAAAGCATTGGAGATGTTTGAGCGCGAGTCGATGTTGCTCAGCTCTCTTAGTCATGAGCGCATCGCTCGCGTGCTAGATTATTTTGTTAGTGCTGGCCGAAACTATATTTTGCTTGAGCATATTGAGGGCATAGACTTGCGTTGCTTTGTTGCCGAGCAAGGGGCTCAGCCACCGGCCGTGGTGGTGCGCTGGTTGCTTGAGGCGGCTAAGATATTGCAGTATTTGCATAGTCAAAGTCCACCAGTCATTCATCGCGATGTTACTCCCGATAACTTGGTATTGGCTCGTGATGGTTGTCTTTCGCTCATCGATTTTGGTGCGGCTAATGCCCTTTTGGGTACTGCTACTGGCACTCTAGTAGGAAAACAGTCTTACATTGCTCCCGAGCAGTTTCGCGGTAAGGCGGGGCTTAGTTCAGATATTTATTCACTAGGGGCGACAGTATATTTTGCCCTCACTGGTCGTGAGCCTGAACCGTTAACTGAATTGCACGCCGCACAGCTAGTGCCGATTGCGTCTAGTCTCGATCAGCTTATTGCCGACTGCACTAGGCAGGATGTCAGCGATCGCATTAAAACCATTGATGAGCTGATTGAGCGGGTGCAAGCGCTATGACCAATAATTCGAGAGTACGCAGGGCTATGGCCGAAGTTGGTTCTTTTGTTGGCATGGCGGGTGGCTCAGAAGTATCGTTTTTTGCCGGCGGCTCCAATTCTGAAATATGCTTGCGATTGGCGGCTTTGCGTATCTATCGCCGCTTAGATCAGCGCTCAATGTTCTTTGGTACTTTTCTAAAAACGAATTTGGCCTTTCTGGCCATTCTAGTATTTTATTGCAGCTATAACATCTGCTCTTCACCGGAACTCTTGCACTCTTCTTGGTGGGGCCCGATTTTCTTGGGTGCTTGCTTGCCAGCGGTGATTGTAGTCACGGCCCTGCTGCTACTCATTACTATGTGTGTGTGGATTTTGGAGAAGCCGAAGCGCTTGAAGATCTTGCCATCAAAGATGGTGCTATTGATGGAGTTGACCGATGAGCTCTTTGCCGAGATCGTCATACCTTGGTCTTCTGTCGATAGAATCGAGCTGAAGCACTTGAATCGCTTTACTCCAGATAAAGAACTACATGTTGAAGTTAGAACGGTTTTGGGCGCGAGGTATACGCTGCGCTATGAAGATATGCTCAGGGATAATAGCCGAACATCATTGCTCAATGCCATAAACACCTGGGCTCCCCATGCTCATTGTTCGTTTTCTGCTGATCAAGATAAAGAGCAAGACAAAGTAGTCGGGGCGGCCCAGTTTACCGAACTGTGGTTGCATCAATTTTCTACTGCCAATATTCGCCAGCGTGATGGGCTTCTTTCTGCTGGTGTCAATCTCAACAATGGTCGATATACCGTTGTTGGAGTTTTGGGCGGTGGCGGGCAGGGTAACGCTTATCTGGCCTGTGTCAACGACCCTTCTGGGGCTAGTCAGAGTGATGTTGTCTTGGATGTCGTCTTGAAGGAATACATTATGCCTGTCTATCAGGGGAGTTCTGTCTTGGAGCGCTTGTCTGCCAAGCTCAAGCATGAGTCTGATATTCTCACTCGTCTTGATCATCCTGGCGTGGTCAAGCTTCTCGATTGTTTTGTTGAAGATTACCGAGGTTATTTGGTTCTTGAGTTTGTCGAAGGGTGCTCGCTCAAAGAATTGGTGCAAAATGAAGGACCGCAGTCTGAGGCCTTTGTCCGCGAAGTTGGAGCCAAGCTTTGTCGGGTGCTAATTTATCTCCATGATTTTTATCCACCGGTCATTCATCGAGACCTAACACCAGACAACATTATGCTCAATTTGGTCGGCGAGATAAAAGTAGTAGATTTCAATGTAGCCAGGCAGCTAGAGAATGCCACGGGTGCTACCGTTGTGGGTAAGCACGCTTATATTCCGCCGGAGCAGTTTCGCGGTAAACCTTGTCCGCAGAGCGATATCTATGCTCTTGGTGCCACACTCTTTTTCTTGCTAACGGCAGAAGAGCCAGAGCCGCTGGCTGCTTCGCATCCCTCAACTCTGGTCAAGATTTCGCCCGCTTTGGATGCCATTGTTGGGCGCGCTACAGCACTTTCCCTTGAGCAGCGTTATGGCTCAGCCCATGAGCTTTTAGCCGATTTGACCGGATCATTAGAGAGAAGTCACCTAGAATGGTAAATATTGAGCGCTTTTTGCTGTTATATCAAGCTCTTAGGCCTGAAAATAGACCATTAGAAACTTAATGGGCAATGCGCCAGTTCGACGGAGCGATGAATGAAAACTATCCAGTGGCATCCTCGGTTTATTAAGCTCGACAAAGCAGTGTTTTATCCAGTCGTTCTTGCCTTGGCTTGCACTGTAAGCTTTGCCTTGACTGGCTGTACTTCGGCACCTAAGTCTGGCGCTGGTCAAACTCTTCCCGGTGCGAAAGACGGCTCCTCTATTGTCATCCAAGGTTCCGATACAATGGAAGGCTTGATGCAGAAGTGGGCCAATGACTATATGGCCAGCAAGCCGGGCTTGCAGATTGCGGTGAAAGATGGTGATACCGGCATTGGTATCGACGACCTACTGACCGGCAAAATTGATTTAGCAGCGGCCTCCCGTGAAATCACTGAGGCTGAGAACAAGGCGGCACACGGGCGAGGTGTTCATCTCAAACGACTGATGGTGGCTCGCGATGCTATTGCCATTGTCGTTAATCCGCAAAATAAGATAGAGGAAATCGATTTAGTCGACTTGGCAAAAATCTATCTAGGAGAAATTCTTACCTGGAAGCAATTGCGGAAAGACTTGGCTGCTGAGCCTATTCGTGCTTTCGGCCGTGAAGCCACCAGTGGCACCTCTGATTACTTCCAAGAGCATGTGCTTGCGGCTAAGCCCTTTGCTGCTGTTGTTAAAGTGATGCCCTCTTCTGAAGCTCTGATTGGTGCGGTGATGGGCAATCGCCTGGCCATTGGCTTTGTTGGCATGGCCCAAGCGGCCAAGGCCACCGATAAAGTGAAAGTTTTGAAACTGAAGCTCACCGAGCAGTCCCCAGAATCGAAACAGGGTGGTTCCCTTTCGGGTACCGATTATCCACTCTCACGCCCTCTCTATATCTACTATAATCAGGCAAACGAAGAGCGAGTTGGCAAATTTGTCAGCTTCTGTCTTAGTGATGATGGCCAGAAAAGCGTTAAGGCGATGGGCTTTATGTCAGCTCACTAAGCAGTTTTGAGGTGGCAGATTGGATTTTTTGCAGGCCCTGAGAGAAAGAGTATTGATCTTCGATGGCGCCATGGGCACCTCGGTTCATACTTATGACCTCACTCTCGATGACTATGAAAATTGCGAAAACTGCCCTGAAATATTGGTTGCCAGCCGTCCTGATGTAATTTCAGAGATTCACGAATCGTTCTTTAAAGTTGGCTGCGATGTAGTTGAAACCTGCACCTTTGGTGGCTCTAGCATAGTTCTAGCCGAATTCGGCTTGGCTGAACGCACCTATGAATTAAACAAGAGAGCTGCCAGCTTAGCCAAAGAAGTGGCGAGGGCTTATAGCGCAAGTAAACCGCGATTCGTTTCTGGCTCGATTGGTCCAACAACTAAAATTCCTTCACTGGGGCATATCACTTTTGAGCAGATGCGCGCTTCTTACTTTGAGCAGGTGCGAGGTCTGGTCGATGGTGGCGTTGATGTTTTGCAGTTTGAAACAGGTCAAGACTTGCTTCAGGCCAAAGCCGCTGTCATTGCTATAGAAGATTATCTGCGTCAAATTGGACGACGTGTTCCTATTATTACTCAGGTTACTTTAGAGGCACCACCGCTTGGTACCATGCTGGTTGGTACTGATATATCAGCGGCCCTAACAACTTTGATGAGTTATCCGGTCGATGTAATAGGCATCAACTGTGCCACGGGCCCTCGTGAGATGATTGATCCGGTGCAGTATCTTTGCCAGAATGCACCTCGGGCAGTATCGGTGTTGCCAAATGCCGGATTACCGGAGAATGTTAACGGTGAAACTGTCTACAAGCTAACTCCTGAGCAGCTGGCTGATTCTTTGTACAGTTTTGTCCATGAGCAGGGCGTCAACATCGTTGGTGGCTGCTGCGGTACCACACCGGCACATCTGGCTGCTGTGGTCGACAAAATTGGTGAGGTTGCACCAAAGAAGCGCGAGGCAGTTTTTGTTCCTTCTGCAGCTAGTATTTATACCTCAGTCGCTTTTGACCTTGATCAGCCCCCATTGATTGTTGGTGAACGCACCAATACTAATGGCAGCAAGAAATTCAAAGATCTTTTGCAAGCCGAGCAGATTGACGGCATGGTCGCCATGGCTCGTGAACAGGAGCGCGAGGGCGCACACATTCTCGATGTATGTACTGCTTATGTCGGTCGCGATGAAGTGGCCGATATGTCGAAGTTTATAAAGCGTCTCAATACCGAATTGCAAATTCCGATCATGATCGATAGCACTGAATATGCGGTGCTTGAGGCTTCGTTGGCGCTAGTCGCCGGTAAGCCTATTGTCAATTCTATTAATTTAGAAGACGGCGAAGCTAAGATGCTTGAGAAGGTCGCGCTGATAAAGCGTTATGGTGCGGCTGCTGTTGCGCTTACCATCGACGAAGCGGGTATGGCAAAGAGCGCCGACAAAAAGCTTGAAATTGCTAAGCGTATTTATGATTTAGCCTGTGGTCAGGGTTTGCCTCCCCATGATCTGATATTTGATGCCCTCACTTTTACTCTTTCTACGGGTAATGAGGATGATCGCCGCCTTGGACTAGAAACCCTTGAGGGTATAAGGCTTATCAAAGAAAATTTGCCTGGCGTGAAGACCATTTTGGGCGTCAGCAATATTAGCTTTGGCATGGACCCACGCATCCGCCGTATTTTGAATTCAGTATTTTTGCACCATGCTGTTAAGTATGGTCTCGATATGGCTATCGTCAACGCCCAGAAGATTTTGCCGCTATATAAAATCGATGAGGTAGAGCGCGAATTCCACAATAAACTCATTTTTGATCGGCGCCAGGCTGATTATGATCCGCTCTTTGCCTTGCTCGACTTCTACAAAGATAAAGGCAAGGGCGGTGCTACAGCAAAGGTTGAGCGCAAAGCTGATGCCACTATTGAAGAGATCCTGAAACAGCGCATTATTGATGGTGATCGCGTCGCTCTCGAAGTTGACTTGGCAAAGGCCATGGAACGCTATAAGCCACTAGAAATTATCAACACTATTTTGCTTGATGGTATGAAGGTTGTTGGTGATCTTTTTGGTTCTGGCAAAATGCAGCTGCCTTTTGTTCTGCAGTCGGCCGAGACCATGAAAGCCGCTGTTGCCTATTTAGAGCCTTTTATGGATAAAGTTGAGGGCTCTACCCGCGGTACCATGGTTTTGGCCACAGTAAAAGGCGATGTTCACGATATCGGCAAAAATTTGGTAGACATTATTTTGACAAATAATGGTTACCGCGTTATTAACCTAGGCATTAAGCAGCCAATTGAGAATATCATTTCGGCCGCTGAACAGAATAATGCTGACTGCATTGGCATGAGTGGCTTGCTCGTTAAGTCTACGGTGATCATGAAGGAGAACCTCGCTATCCTTAATCAACGTGGCATTAGTGTGCCAGTAATTTTGGGCGGTGCGGCCTTAACCAGACGATATGTTGAAGAAGACTGTCGCAAAGTCTATAAGGGAACGCTCTACTATGGACAAGATGCCTTTGATGATTTGAAGATTATGGAAGTGATAGCAACTGGTGATCACTCTCTCTTGCCGCAACCACCTGCTGTGGAATGTGAAGACCTCGAAGAAGATGATGACATTGAAGAAATTAGATTTGGCAAAGAGAACATTGCTGATCAGCCCGGTGATCTGCCATTTGTTCGTTCAAGTGTTGTAGCTGAAGCACCAGCTTTGCCACCATTCTGGGGCTCCAAGGCCGTTCGCGACTTCGATTTGAGTGAAGTCTTTTCATACTTGAATGAAAATGCTCTGATCCGTGGGCAGTTCCGCGTGCGTCAAGGGGATACTTCAGACGCACAGTATCAGGCTATGGTGGCAGAGAAAATTACACCGATGTTGCTTGACTTGAAGCAGCGCTGTATCGAGCAAAAGTTGCTTGAGCCAAAGGCAGTTTATGGCTATTTCCCTTGCCGTTCGGCTGCTAATCAGCTGATCGTTTACAAGCCACCAGGCCTAGAGAGTGGTAGAGACTTTGTGCCTGCTACAAGTTTCGCTGAGCTTGAGAATCTTGAAGAATGGTTGCGCTTCGATTTTCCTCGTCAGCAGTTTGGTCGCCATTTTTGCATCTCCGATTTCTTCTCTGACAGCAGCACCGGATATGACGTCTTGCCAGCTCAGATTGTCACCATGGGTGAGTGTGCCACAGAGCAGGCCCAGACCCTTTTTGCTGCAAATCAGTACTCTGAGTATTTGTACTTCCATGGCCTCGCGGTAGAATCGGCTGAGGCCCTAGCTGAGCTGGTGCATAAGAGAGTGCGCGCTGAATTGGGCTTCGCTCATTTTGATGCCAGTGACCCGCGAAAATTCTTTCAGCAGGGTTATCGTGGCACACGCTATAGCTTTGGCTATCCCGCTTGTCCCAACCTTGAAGACCAAACACATCTGTTTACACTGCTTAAGCCTGAGCGAATTGAAGTTAGTCTCTCAGAAGAGTATCAACTAGTGCCAGAACAGAGCACCTCGGCCATTGTTGTGGTGCATCCTGATGCCAAGTATTTCAATATTGAGCGCAAAAATAGCTAGCATCTCAGATTTCGTTATGCGGTTTATACGTGTCTGGCGTTAGTTTTTCACGGATTCGCCACTAATTTGCCACAAATGGCGACCTATTATGACGCCATGCGAACCGAACGAACCTGCTGTGAAGTTACAGCAACAGGAGTCACCGTGATTTATCCTCAATTTCCCAACAATCTCTCCCTATCGGGTCTTACTTTGGCAGTTGCACTCGTGTTAGGTGCTGCATCCCTCGGAGGCACTGTCAGTGCTCCGGCCGCTTGTGCCGAAACCGGCGTTAGTTCCGGCACAGCAATCGCCTATGTTTTGCCCGGATCTAATGCTGTTGGGCAATTAGAGCGCTTGCGGGCCCAGGCACAACAGGCTTATCAGGCCACTCAATTTGATCAATCATTGCCTATCTATCAGCGTATTTCGGCTTCTGGCAATGCCACTGCCAACGACCTATATTGGCTGGGCGAAAGTTATTTTCAGATCGGTCAATTCGCTAGTGCCGCTCAAGCTTTTGAAGACTCTTTAAAGTTAGACGGTAGCAACGATTTACTGAAAGTTCGTGTGGCCGAGTCGTATTTCTCGTCAAATCAAATGCTTCAGGCACGAGCCGCCTGTGAGCGTGGTATCAACACCTCTAGTGATCAGCGGGTTCGTCAACAATTGGCTATCTTGCTTAAGGTCTGCCAAAAGCCCTTGCCTGAGATGCAGAAAGGCAAGTTCTCTTCGGCTCAAGGCCACACGGAGCGTTAAGATGTTAGTGAAATCGAGAAGAAGTATATTGAAGAGATCTGGTCGTGCTGCCATGCTGGCAGAACTGCCTATGATTTTATGGGCAGTTTTAATGGTTATTGCTTTTCCTCTGATAGATCTCGCCACAGT
>JAUPUU010000412.1 GCA_030917395.1 Cyanobacteriota bacterium erpe_2018_sw_21hr_WHONDRS-SW48-000092_B_bin.40 | reverse complement strand
AGATGTGAGCACCGCAAACTATCTAAGCTCTGCCCTTTAACTAGCGTACAAGTGAGGCGCAAATACTCTAATTTATTGAGCTTGGTAAGCTGGGCTAAGCCAGCATCACCAATATCGGTATCTTCTAATTCAAGCCGTCGAAGACCAGTGAGATGATTGACATAAATTAGGTCTTTGTCGGCAATAGAGCTACCACTGAGCACCAGACAGACCAGGGCATCAGGAGGCAGTGAAGCCAGAAAAGGCATACGATCGCTAATACAATCATTGGCAAGCAACATAATTTTCTGCCCAGCCAAAGTAGAAACCGCACCTCTAGCAGCTGCTAAGGGCTTACCAGAGGCCGATACCTGGGCAGCCTGCCAACTGGGCTTAAGCAAGATTACCCGGCCCACTGATATGTCGCGCGGAAACAACAGACTCAAATTGGTCGATGCCTGCCCCCAAGATTTAGCCAGCCCGGCGGAATAGCAACAAAGCAAAAGTAAGCCAATCTGAAATAATTTGCCTGTTCCCTTTTTCTTCAATCTGATTGTCAGTCCTTAAAAATTTGCCCCGGTCGGGGCAAAAAAAACCTGGGAATAATTTTCAGCACAAATTCTGCCAATGTTGCGCCCCCGTCTAGTATTCATATCATTTCGCCCGGGCTAAACGCCCGATTTTTTCGTTGCCAAATGATTTAGGCATATAGCCACATGAAATTATTCAGGTACCATAATAGTCAAAAGCGGACCGCAATCCAAAACTTACAGGCGACATGGCAAAAATATTGCTGGTAGAAGACGACATTGAGCTGGCTGAAAGGTTAGAAGACTGGTTTACGCTGGAAAATCATACCCTTGAAGTGGTCAATTCGGGCGAAGACGCCATACAGATGCTGGAAAGCTTCGAATTTGACGTGATTGTGCTTGATTGGGGCTTGCCAGGAGTTACCGGGGTAGATGTTTGCCGCCATTACCGCAAGAGTGGTGGGCAGTCGCCGATAATGTTTTTGACCGGCAAAGGCGATATTTCAAGCCGAGAGGAAGGTTTAGACTCTGGCGGCGATGACTACCTGGTCAAACCATTTGATGTGAGAGAGCTTTCTGCGCGGGTTAGAAGCCTTTTGCGCCGCCCGAAAGGGATATTACCTACCCAACTGAAAATTCAAGGCGTTGCTTTGGAACTTGAAAACCGCACCGTCATAGTGGGCGAGCAAAGCGTGCACTTGATGCCCAAACAGTGTTCGCTGCTTGAATATTTAATGCGCCACCCCAACCGCCCTTTTGGCGCCAAAGCCCTGCTTGATGCCGTCTGGCCATCGGAAAGCGAAGCTTCTGAAGATACAGTGCGCACCTGTATGAAGACCTTGAGAAGGCAACTGGCCACCGTGGGCAAAGAAGAGCTAATTAAAACAGTGCTCGGTTCTGGCTACTTAATCGAAGACAAGTAGCGCTAGAACAAAAAGTAGTACTAAAACTAAATATCGCTCCAACGAATAGAAGCCACTGCCTTTTCAAACGATGGCAGATATTGTTCCAGCAGGGCTTGAGTGGGCGCCTGTAAGACTATTTCTTCAATTGAACAGGGTTGATTGCCTGGGGCGCTATCGAAAAGCAAACCATGATAATAGCTAGTGGTGGGATGCCCTTCAAACTCTTCAAAAGGCACACTGGTGCCATGAAAAACGCCAGTCAAAGCTAATAACTTGCGCTTATTGACCACGGCCACAGCGATCTTTTGCATAAAGAACAAGGGGCCGCTCAAACCGGGCGGTTCATGGTTGAGTAACTGATTATCTGCAGCAGGGCCAAGGGCCTCACTTAGGTTTTTCAAGATACTGGCAATCGGCCTGGTATTGGTGTCTTTACTCTGCTCAAAAAGTGTGCCCGGTGATTGAGTCAGAAGTACGCGGAAAGCGTCACCGGCGGTCTTATACGGCGGTTTACCGCGATAGTAAAGAATGATCTGAGCACCAGAATCAGTATCTTTAAATTTGCGCGGATGATAACTAAGGCGCCAATTATTGCCTTTGCCACCAAATTCTTGTTCACCTTGAACAAATTCAGGCGGCAAGAGCAGCTCTTTGATCACGCCAATTTTCTTGAGCAACATTTAGGGGTCTTATTCTCTTAAGGACTACTGGGGCTCTGGCTCATAAAACTCTTTACCCTGCGCTTTCGCGGCCTGCATCTTTTGAGCCCAAACAGCATGCGCTATTGCTTTATCGCGGTCTTCATTTTGCTTCTTCAAGGCATCGCGTTGCTTCTCTTCGTCAATCTTTTTCTGATCCTCCAACTTCTTCTGCTCATCTTGCAATTTTTGTTCTTGCTCTCGCTGCTTGAACTCCGCAGGAGATTCGTTGGGATTTCGGCCATCGCCCGGCTTGATTTCGGTGCGATGTGTAGGCAGATCGGGATGACTTGGGACGACTGGACCGTCGGTAGGACGAGCACGGTCGCTTGGAACATAAGATTTGGTTGGGTTGGTAGCATCACCCACAACCTTATCATCCACCGAACTCATATCGTAGTTAGAAGCCCAGTTGTTGTCTAGTTTGAACTTGCCGTTTTCTAAGGCTGAAATATTCATGGCGTGAAGACCGTGGCCGCGTTGTCCACCACCGGGGAGGTATGGAGCGTCAACTAGAATCTGCGCTGACTGCCCTGTTCGATTCTGGAAATCAGTTAACATCGTGCGCAATTCGTTGGTATCAGCAAAACTCGTTACTCTCATACCTTCAGGATAGTTTGCACCTTCGGGAGGCCTACCATCTCCGACCACAGTAGAACTTGCGAACATAGCACCCGGCTCTCCACCCATAGCCATATTCAAATGAGCGCTTTGCCAAATATCAGCCCCAGGAGAGTTGGTGACAAAGTCATACGAGCCTTTGCTATTCTTCGCCATCAAAGCTTCATTAGTACTGGTTTGACCTGGCTTTGCCCCAAGTTGATCAGCGTGGGCAGCCATGTAGACATAGCTAGCTTTATCAATACCTTGAGCTGAACTTGGCTTACCTTCGCGCTCCGAGCGCAAATCAGCAATTGTTTGACCAGCTAGAGCATCGTAGACATGACCGGCCATGCTGCGCTTGCCCTGATCGCCGTGATAGTTTGTATTAAAATCTTGACCCGACTCTTTGTCTGGCATAAAGCTGCGGGAATCAACGTTGACGGTACGTGTGGTGCCATCTTTCTGCACCACTTCGGCAGAACCTTTATTTACCACTGAGGCAATTTGCTCAGAGACTTTAGCTGGGTCACCAGCTTCTAAGCGCTGTTTCTGGTTAGACTCTAGCACGCAAGTCATGTGATCGCCCTGATTGACGAACTTATCAGGGTTGGCCTGGCGGGCTGCCATGTCTTTTACAAGATTGGCGCGATCGCGATCAGTCAGATGATCTATCTGGCCATTTTCTAGGGTGCCGTCAGGGCGCTTACCAGTTTTGTCTAGAACATCGGTCATCGCCTTGTTCATGCGATTGAGCTGTTCTTCTGGCGTGCCTGTCAGTTTGCCGCCATCAGCCGCTTTTTGTAAGCGATCAGCGGTGAGACGAGCAAACTCTTCAGCTTGCCTGGGCGACATATTGGCCCGCTCTAAAGTCTTCTGGTAGGCTTCGGTGGCACTTTCTAAACCACTGCGACTGGGATCACTCTTATCGCTGCCATCTTTTGGCTTAGCGGCCTCATCAGTCGATCTAGTGCCATCGCCATTAATTTTGTTGCCAGCCTGCCAATAAGCAGTCATGGTCTTGTCTGAAGCTGGAGGGGTGGTACCCATCGAGCCATCTTTAATAGGTGATTCTACACCAGCCCCT
>JAUPUU010000411.1 GCA_030917395.1 Cyanobacteriota bacterium erpe_2018_sw_21hr_WHONDRS-SW48-000092_B_bin.40 | reverse complement strand
GCCACCGCATCGCCCCCAAACCTGTAGCAGCATTTAATCTGTCGCCCCAAATTCGGCCAACATTCAAACCGTAAATTGATTTCGTCGACTGCAAGTAACAAACGAATGCATGTGGAAGACGCATGCATGCAGCAGACCAATGCCGAATTTACTAACAAACTTTTGACTGAAGCGAGGAAATTCTCATGAGCGAAAGACAATTTGAAGATACTAAAGCAAGCTATAACCCAGCCGACTCTGTGGCTATAAGATTACTGGCAGAGATGCCTGTCGAACAGCGCTTTGACCCCAAAATAAGCGAGAAACCAAGTATCGACGACTTTACAAAGCCATTTGGCGCACCAGTTCTCGACTTTACCATTCCACTCGACAGAAGCCAGGCCAAAGCACCAAGAGAATTTCTAGAGCTAACGCCAAACTCTCACAAAACCGGAGTAGACGGCATTGTTGAATCAGTAAAAGACACATGGGCTGGAGTATTCGGCAAGCGCGACACTCTGCACGATCACGCTCGCATGTTGGCGCGGGCAGGAATGACACCAGCAGAACGCGAACAGTTAGCCAAAGAAGAAGAGCAAGTGAAGGCCTATAACGAAAGCACCGGCTCTTCAACAAAAGACTTGAGAGAACTAATAGAGAAAGGTGACTATGACAAGCGACCAGTGACGCCAATGCTCGACGAGCTAGACCGCCGAACATTGGCCCTTGAGAAAAGCACTGCAGAATTAGCTAAGAGAGGCATGACGCCATTGCAGGTGGCCCAACTCGAATCTGGTGCCGCTAGTTCACAACTAAAAGATCAATATGAATCGCAACTGATTGCTCTCATGGCCGCGTACGATAGCAATGGTGCTGTACCGCAAGCGATCTACGACTCAGTAGTGGCCGCCGCCCGTGACGAAAAAATACGAGATGAACAAATTGATGTAGACCCTCGCGAAAGCGATAATTCCATAACAGCTTTTGGCCTCGACAACTTCTTCTTGACCGACTGGAAAAACTCAAATAGAATCACGACTCGCCCTGAATATATGAAATAAAAGGTTGCATTGGCAAAAATACTTTTAGTTGAAGATGATATTGAGCTCGGTGAAATGATTGGCCGCTGGATGGAAAACCAGCATCACACGGTCGAAATAGTTAACGACGGTAGTGAAGGCTACAGCCGCCTGAAGCATTTTGCTTATGACCTAGCGATTCTTGACTGGAATCTTCCCGGTATCGAGGGAATAGCCATACTCAAACAAATACGCTCTGCGGGCAACACCACTGCCGTACTAATGCTCACTGGTAAGAGTAAGATTGATGATCGTTTGGCTGGGTTCCACACTGGGGCAGATGATTACTTAGTCAAGCCGTTCCACGGCAAAGAACTTATGGCTCGTGTCGAGGCACTTCTCAGAAGACCTCGCAATTATGCTGGCAGTGCTATTAAATGCGGTTCCTTAGAGCTTGATGCCGAAGCATTCAAGGTAAAGCAGCGTGGCATCGAAATTAAGCTACAGCCAAGAGAATTTACCTTGCTCCACTTTCTTATGAAAAACCCCGGCAAACTATTTACCGCAGAAAAGCTAATTGAGTTAGTTTGGGAAAACGATTCAGATGCCAGCCGCGAAGCACTGACAACCTGTATCAAACGGCTGCGAAAGAAACTAGACATAGAAGGAACAACTTCAGTCATTCGCAATGTGCATGGCGCTGGTTACGGTATAGAAAAAGAGCAGTAGACGCCTGAAGTTCGCAAATGAGAACGCTTAAAGTTCAGGAAACTTAAACGAGTTACCTGAACTTCTTAACGTTATCTGAGCACCTTTACCTCACCTTAACTACTTTAGTCGATTCTATACACATTCACCTTTTACATTTCCATATAGCAATTCAGTAATCACGCCACACGTAACACCTTACATTCCAGCGAGTATTTACTATGTCAATTTTAGTAGCCGATATTGAGTTTTCAGGACCTTACCGCACGCCAATCGAAATCGAAGACAAGGCAGGCATTTTTGTTGTCATGCAAGAATTTGATGACCAGTATGAAGTGATTGATTTTGGATACAGTGATAGCCTCAGAGCCGATTTAGTCGATCCAGACGAATTTGAACAATGGACCAAACAATACCCCGGTCTGCTTTTCGTCGGTGTTCACTACATCAATCAGAGCGAAAAAGCGCTCTCTGGCTCGCTTGTCAAAACCATCGAAGACTGGTTCGAGAATGCCGAGCCGCCTCTAGTACAGACCTTGCAATTTGCTTAAGAAAACGATGTCTAGCTGTCTCATGGATAGTCCTGTTTTCGAGCAGCAGAGCGCCGTGATTGAAATTGGCCCGCTCGATTTCGACGGGCCTTTCATTTCTCACCTTGAGCTCAAAGAGCAACCGGGAATATTGGCGACATTAGTGCGCTTAGCAGAAACCTACCAACTTGTGAACGTCTACTCAACAGCCAATTTGCGCTCGGCGGCCCTACTTGAATTGTCATGTCTTAGACAGAACAACCCTAATATAGTGGTTGCCTCATTTTCTGGACCGGGCTTAAAACCAGAAATAAGCGCAGCTATGGCTTCACTTGTGTGGCAATCCCTCGACTAAGTCTTATCAATTTTAGCTTTGCGCTCCCAATCACACTCTAATCACCTCTTAGTTAATATCACCCACACCTAACACCACACAGTACACCACAGACAATACCAAGGCCTCAGCAATCGACGCTGGGGCCTTAGTATTTGCAGCGCTTAAGCACTTTACAAGCGCCACCTCGTGAGCCTTAACCCCACCATAACCTCAACGTGTTTGCACTCCCTGTGGTGGCATACGCCAGCTTCGCTAGCGACCCGAACAATTACTTTCGCTCATAAACCCCGCACTATGAATCGGCAAAGTTTGCCAGAAAGGGCTCAAGTGTGGGTTTCAAACACTATTACAGCGAGAAAACATAAGTCATACAAGTTTGCATTTAAGCTTTAGCCAGCGGAACAGCAGCCAATCATTGTTAGTTTGAGGTATCCCATATCTCATCCATTTCTTCAGGCAACCTTTACTAAAACCAAACAAATAAGCCCAAAGCAGCCCTTTCCAGTTCCGCCAAGGAACCCAATGAAGACCGGGCATAGCTGGGCCTTGGCTCAGAAGAAAAGATGCAGAAACTTGGGATTTTCTTCTCCATAAACACAGAAGGTACCAATCATGAGCGATGCAATGCAAACAACTGTAAATGCAAAGATTTCTAAGCGTTATCGCAGCATATTCATCTCCGACGTGCACCTTGGCACCCCCGGTTGCCAGGCGGCTCTGCTACTCGATTTTCTCAAACACAGCGAAAGCGAAAATCTTTTCCTTGTGGGTGACATCATCGATGGCTGGCGTCTAAAAAGACGTTGGTTTTGGCCCCAGGGTCACAACGACGTCTTGCAGAAACTGCTACGCAAGGCACGCAAAGGCACAAAGGTTGTCTTTATTCCCGGCAACCACGACGAGTTCATTCGCGACTACGACGGTCTAGTTTTCGGCGAAATTGAAGTGCGCAACACCACCGAACACACCACTGCCCGCGGCATGAAAATTCTCATCATCCACGGCGACGAGTTTGACGGCGTCGTGCGCTATCACAAGTGGCTGGCGCATCTAGGCAGCTGGGCCTACGACATGACTGTAGTGTTCAACGGCTGGCTCAACTTTGCCCGACGCAAACTGGGCCTGCCCTATTGGTCGCTCTCTGGCTTCATCAAGAAGCAGGTAAAAGAGGCGGTCAAATTCATCACCAACTTTGAAGAAGCAGTCTCTAAGCACGCTTTTGAAAACGGCTTTGATGCTGTGCTCTGCGGCCACATTCACCATCCCGCCATGCGCCAAATCAATGGTGTTCTCTATTTGAATGATGGTGACTGGGTCGAGACAGGCAGCGCGCTGGTGGAAGAGCTGGACGGCAGCCTGGCTGTGATCAAATGGCAATTGGGGGCTGAAGCCAAAGTGCTTCATCGTCACCCCGATCTCCACCTCGATCTCCAATCTAGCATCGGCTAAATCAGCCTGAATCAACGCTCAAGCGAAAGTACAAAAATCATGAAAATTGCAATCATCACGGATGCCTGGCATCCACAGGTGAACGGAGTCGTGCGCACTCATACGCACCTGGTGGCAGAGCTGCGTAAGATGGGGCATGACATACTTCTGATCAGCCCCGATTTGTTCCGCAACTTTCCCTGCCCCACCTATCCCGAAATACGGTTAGCAGTGGGCGTGGGTAAGAAACTCACGACAATGATTGAGGCGTTTGACCCCGACGCCATCCACATTTCTACCGAAGGCCCCCTGGGAATAGCAGCAAGGAAACTCTGTCTGCGGCAGAAATGCCCTTACACAAGCGCTTACCACACCCGTTTTCCCGAATATCTCAAGGCCAAAGCTGGCGTACCTACCAGCATCACCTATGCCTTACTGCGACGCTTCCATGCCCACTCAAAGGCAGTAATGGTGCCCACCGCTTCGATGAAAGAAGCTCTCACGGCAAGTGGTTTTGTCAACGTCGTCGAATGGACCCGGGGAGTGGATACCGAACTGTTCCACCCTCGGGACAAATCTTTCTTGCAGCTGCCACGACCAATTTTTGCCTACATCGGCCGGGTGTCAGTAGAAAAGAACATCGGGGCTTTCCTCGACCTGGATTTGCCTGGCAGCAAACTAGTGGTTGGTGATGGCCCACAGTATAAGGAGATGGTGAGCCGTTACCCCACTGCCCACTTTGTCGGCAGCAAGAGCGGCGAAGAGTTAGCGCAGCACTATGCAGCCGCCGACGTCTTCGTCTTTCCTAGCCGCACTGACACCTTTGGCCTGGTTGTGCTAGAAGCACTTGCATCGGGCCTGCCGGTGGCGGCCTATCCAGTAACCGGCCCCAAAGACATTATTGGCGGACTTACTGGTGAAAGGGCTGTCGGTTTCCTCAGTGAAAACTTGAACCAGGCAGCCCTCGACGCCCTGCAGATCGCACCGGCTTCCTGCCGTGCCTTTGCCGAAACAAAATCTTGGCGAGCCTGCGCCGAGCAATTCTTCAGCCACCTGCACCCACGAAGCAATCATTGCCCCAGCGATTTATCTGGCGAAATTTCGCTGCACCATCGGCATTGGTGGTCGAAGCACCGCTAGGCAGGGGGCAAGCCGAATCAATGTCACACTTAAAACTAGCCCGAAGCTAACGTAAATCTCGCGAAAGCTAGCGCATGCGTAGATACCCCACCCCCTACAGCGAGGGAAAAACGGACTCAAAAGTCAGCTTAAAAGCGATCCGTCCAGAAATAGCGAAGATGGGCGCCCAGCTTACGCCGGAGGCATGTCAAGAAGTGTTAAGGGGCCGGCTTTTTTGTCCGTAACATTACTTACCTTTCCCCCAGTGCCCCAGAGCTGGTAGCCATTAGTTATCTCTTTCAACACATCACATCCCAGGTAGTTCTTCTCTCCAGCCAAGCAAATTCAACGCCATCCCCCCTTCTGCCAGCAACCATGTTGCCGGTACGAACACACCTGAGAGAAATGGCGTCGATAAGCGAAGTTAATGAGCAGGCTATCTGACTGAGATTGTTGACGAGAGACTTCGGCTTCGCCCGAATATCTGCAGCCTTAAGTCACACCCAGCAATCGTTGTCCATTGTGGAAACGAACTGGCCTCCGACCTCAACCCACAGGAACATCAACCATGTCCACCCTCTCCATCGTCATCATCCTCGCCGTTGCTGGTGTCATCGCCGGTGCCATCTTCTCGCCCAAGTTCCGCCAGCTGCTCCGCATCCGCGGCGGCAAGGCTGTCGACGCCGGCACCACTGCCCTCGAGAAGGAGCAGGACCAGTACAAGCTGCTCGTCGGCCGCATTC
>JAUPUU010000410.1 GCA_030917395.1 Cyanobacteriota bacterium erpe_2018_sw_21hr_WHONDRS-SW48-000092_B_bin.40 | reverse complement strand
TAGAGTTAAATTTAGCCCTTGATCGCTTGACCAAAAAGATGTGAGCCATGAAAGACTCCCGCCCCGATCCCAGTTTATTGTTGACCCGACTTCGAGAAGAGGAGGGTACGGGGCGTGGACATCTGAAAATATTTTTTGGTGCTTCTGCCGGTGTCGGTAAAACCTACTCGATGCTCCAGGCTGCCGGCAAGTTAAAAAACGAGGGGGTCGATGTCGTTGTTGGTTGTGCTGAGACTCATGGTCGAGCAGAGACTGCCTTACTGCTTGAGCACTTAGAGATTTTGCCACGAGTCTCTGTGGAGTATCGTGGAACGACTCTAGCCGAATTTGACATTGATGCCGCCCTGGCGCGCAAGCCCCAACTAATACTTGTGGATGAATTGGCTCATAGTAATGCTCCCGGCTCAAGGCATGCGAAACGCTGGCAGGATGTCCAGGAGCTTATTGAGGCTGGCATCGATGTCTTTTCAACTTTGAACGTGCAGCATATTGAGAGTCTGCATGATGTCGTTTCTCAAATCACTGGTGTGTTTGTTCAGGAGCGTATTCCTGATTCATTACTAGAGAGTGCTGCCGAGTTTGAGCTCGTGGATTTACCTCCCGATGAGCTAATTCAGCGCCTTCGGGATGGCAAGATTTATGTCAGTGAACGGGCGGAGTCGGCACTAAATAATTTCTTTCGTAAGGGCAATCTAATTGCCTTGCGTGAGCTGGCATTGCGCTATACAGCAGAACACGTTGATAGTGAGATGTTGCGTTATCGCCATGCTCATCAAATTGTTGAGCCTTGGCCTACGACCGAAAGGATGTTGGTTTGTGTCAGCAATAGCCCGCTTTCAATTCGGCTTGTTCGTGCTTCAAAGCGCATGGCCGTTGCCTTGAAGGCAAAGTGGTATGTGGCCTTTGTTGAGACGCCAAGTTATTTACGTTTGCCTGATAGTGAAAAGGCTCGTGTGCTCAAGACCCTTCGTATGGCTGAGCAGCTCGGTGCTGAGACTTTGGAGCTAAGCGGTGACAATGTCAGTGAAGAGTTAGTACGCTGGGCCCACAGCAACAACGTCACTAAAATTGTGATTGGCAAACCTGCTCAGCCTCGCTGGTTAGAAGTGCTGCGTGGATCAATTGTTGACGATATAGTACGCAAAAGCGGCATGATAGACGTGTATGTAATTACAGGTGATGCCGATGCTGCAGCCGCACCTTGGGTAAAGAAAGTGCGAGCGACTCGCCGCCCTAAAGAATATCTAGGTTCATCTGCGATCGTTGCCTTGTGCACAGCTATCGCCGCTCTCATGACTGGCCATTTCGAACTATCAAATGTGATCATGGTGTACATGCTCGGCATTGTTATTGTCGCCAGTCAGTATGGTCGTGGACCAGCTGTTTTTGCATCAGTTATTAGTGTGGCGAGTTTCGATTTCTTTTTCGTACCTCCTTTCTATACTTTTGCAGTTTCCGACACTCAGTATCTGGTCACTTTTGCTGTTATGTTAACGATTGCACTTGTTATCAGTACACTGACTGCTCGCATTCGACAGCAGGCACAGTCTGCGCGTTTGCGCGAGAGCCGCACGGCTTCGCTTTACTTGATGAGCCGGGAATTATCTTCAACACTCAATCTCGACGATCTGATTACCATTGGCTTGCGCCATGTTGCCGAGGTCTTTGATAGCAAGGTGGCAATCTATTTGCCTAATTTTGAGGGCGTCTTACAAGTACGCATACCTCTTGAAGGTCTTGACGCCGGGGTAGCAGTTTGGGCATTCAAGAATAAGCAGCCTGCTGGTCTTAGCACTAGCACACTTCCGGCGGCAAGTGCGTTGTATGTGCCGCTGTTTGGAGCGAAGGCAGTAATCGGAGTTTTGGCGATTCGGCCCTCTGATCTCGAGCGCTTTCTGGCGCCGGAACAGTTGCATCTGCTTGAGACTTTTGGCAATCAAATAGCCATAGCCCTTGAGCGCGCGCAGTTGGCAGATGACAACGAACGTGCTCGATTGCAGGTCAAGGCTGAGCAATTGAGAAATAGTTTGCTCAGTTCTGTGTCCCATGATCTGCGTACTCCTCTTGCCACTATAACTGGTGCTGCTAGCACCATTATGGAAGGCTCAGCTAGTCTGACTGTGGAGAAATGTAGAGATATGGCTGCTGAAATTTTTCATGAGTCTGAACGATTAAATAGGTTGGTTGGAAATCTGCTAGATATGACCAAGGTGCAATCTGGCAATCTTAAGGTACGAAAAGAGTGGTGCCCAATTGATGAAATAATTGGCGCTGCCCTTAGCTATGTCGATGATCGATTGAACGACAGACCCGTGCGCATTCTGATTCCGTCCGATTTGCCATTGATTCCCGTCGATTCAATTCTTATTCAACAAGTGCTCGTGAATCTGCTTGAGAATGCTTTGAAGTATACTCCAGCTGGCAGTGAGCTAGTTTTGCGTGCCTCAGTATCAGATCGAGTTGCTCAGCTCGAAGTGGCCGATCGAGGCCCTGGAATTCCGCCAGCGCATATCGAGAAAATATTTGAGAAGTTCTTTCGCGAGGAGCGCTCGGACCGCACTGGTGTGGGTTTAGGGCTGGCTATTTGTAGCGGAATAGTCGAAGCGCACGGCGGCAAGATCTGGGTAGAGAATAGAGCCGGAGGCGGTGCGGTTTTTAAGTTTACGTTGCCAATTGAGGGCATTCCTAATCTAGATCAGCTCGAAAATATCAATGACTAATCAATCTTCTGCACCACTTATACTTGTAATCGAGGACGAGGCTCCAATTCGTCGCTTCCTCAAGATGGCTCTTGTTGACCAAGGCTTTGCCTTTGAAGAAGCATTAACAGGTCGCGAAGGCTTAACAATTTTGGCAAGTAGATGCCCAGATCTAATAATCTTGGATCTTGGGTTGCCTGATATGGACGGTTTAAATGTAACCAAAGAACTGAGGCAGTGGAGTGATGTGCCTGTAATAGTTTTGTCTGCGCGCGGTCAGGAAAGAGATAAGGTTGAGGCTCTTGATGCAGGGGCTGATGATTATTTGACAAAACCTTTTGGTATTTCAGAGCTTTTGGCGCGGGTTCGGGTTGCTCTTCGAAATGCTTCTAAGAGTTCAAAGGCCGTTGTTGAGTCAAATGTGGCATTTGGTGATGTCTCTATTGATCTGGCCAAACGAGAAGTAAAGGTTTCTGGTGCGGAGATTCATCTAACCCCGATTGAGTATAAGCTGCTAACCACCTTGGTCCGACACGCCGGTAAAGTTGTAACCCATAATTTGCTCCTTAGAGAAGCATGGGGCACTGGCTATCAGGCCGAAACACATTACTTACGCGTCTACATGGCGCAGCTGAGGAGAAAATTGGAGCAAGATTCTGCCCATCCGCGGCATCTAATCACAGAGCCAGGTATTGGATATCGTTTGAAATTTTGAACTTTTTTCACTGAATTTTTATGATTTGTTTGCCTATATACCGGTAGGAATTTGACCGATATCGGTCAAATTCCTACCGGCACGTTTAATAAAGAACCCCGCTTTTAGCAAAATTCTCCCCATAGATTCACTTGACATTTGTTGAACCTTTTTTGCCTTTCCGACGTTTATCAAACAGCAGGGGGAGGGAGAATTTATGAGATATCGCACAGCCGAACATGCCGCTAATGAAGCATCAATCCAAGAGATGTGGCCAGAGTTTGAGGCTCTCGTGCCTAATGATGAAGTCGGTTTAGAAATCGTTTTTAGGGCCCTATCAACACTTGGTCTTATCCGCTGCAAGTGCGGAAGTCAGGCTGTAGTGCGCGAGGAAAACTCAAGGACATTTACATGCAGCGACTGTCGAGCCAAAGTCTGGTTCACTGCTGGTACCATGTTTTTTCGAGTGAAACACTTTAAGGCTTGGCTGGGATCTATATGGCTGATGGAGAGTGGCGTTGTTGTTGCCTCAAGCAGGCTAGCTCAATTAGCTTCTATTGCTCAAGCTACGGCGCACAATATTCAAAAAAAGATTCGACTTCTTGTTGAGGATTGCTTTGACGCAGAAGCTCCTGCTATCTCTGCTGCTTTGTTCAGTTCCATTATGACCAAGCGTTCGAGGGGCAGTCTTCCCAACGCGCACCCAAATGAAGAATTGAGTGATTTGTGCAGGGAGCGTCAGTCAAGCGACTGCTCATCTCGATCTGATTTTGACTATAGTGATCCAGCCGATACCAATTTTGCAAATGCAGATTGCCAGAACTCGGACGTGCCAGGATCTTATGAAGCTCCACTGGATCTCGAGGAAAATGAACGCAGGGTTTTTGACTACATTTCCTATATTCCTATCAGTTTCGATTCGCTTTGCGTTCTAACCGGTTTATCTGTTGGTTTAGTTTCGTCAGCACTAGTGATGCTGGAATTAAGTAATCGAATTATTTGCTTAGATGGTGACTTTTTCGTGCGCAGCAAGCCAGCGCAGTCTTCTGTAAAATCATACGAGATCCATACTGAATCGGTTCAGGCACTTATTGCAGCCACCAATCGCCTGATTTGGTCAATTCACCACGGTGTTAGTTTTAAATGGCTTCAGAGCTTTCTTGCTATGATTTGGTTCTTCTTTGACAAAATCCGATGGCCAAAGGGCTCACTTCTTGTGGCCTTTTTAAAATCTGGACCGATAGAGACTGAACGGGCAGGTAACTTCAACCCTTCCAGGCTAGTTATTTTCCCCTCGGTATTGAGCACCGTTGCAAATTAGAGCCTTAAGCATTTTTGTCACTCGCTCAACCTCGAGTGTTCTAATTTTCTTTCCGCCTAGCACCTGCTGCCATGTCATTAGCGAGACAAAAGAACCAGCGCATATATGAGCCGTGGCGGCGCTGTCAGCTATGTTCAGCTCAGGATGACGGTCAAAGTATGCTGTAGCAAGATCCATGCCGCGTAGAATAACTGTCTTTACATAAATACTGGCTAACTCTGGGAAGCGTTCTGATTCGCCTACCATCACTCGGAATAATCTGAGATAGTCAGGGTCATCCATAAGCACAGAAAATTTATTGCTGACTTGATCTATGAACATTTCTGGAGGCAAAACCATTAGTGGCTCCAAGTCTTCATAGTTTAGATCTATTTTTTTGATGGTTAGTTCTTCGATTATCGCTATGAAAAGCTGCTCTTTGTCTTTGAAGTGGCTATAAATAGTGGCTTTGATAACCCCTGCTTGGTCGGCAACTCGGTTCATGCTGGTTGCTTTGTAACCGTTTTCGAGGAAGACTTTTATTGCCGCAGCGACTATCTGATCTCGCTTGCTGCGCGGATGCGCCCGCTTGTCTTCAGTTTCAGACTTAACCTGGTCTGTATTTGAGGGCAATTCTGCTGTCACTAAATGGCACCTTTCTGGAAGCGGACAGTCTAGCAAGTTGGTAGGCTCAATTTCGATTGTGAATGTTTGAAAAATGCTCACTTGAGCGATATCGGTTAAGTTTGCAAGTTGAATCTTCGAGGTTGAGCCTTGGGGGGGATTGACATGGTATCCATACCGGTTGGTATAATAGCAGCGTCTGGTAACTTTCGCCAAAAAATTTGGATAGACTTCCGATATTACTTTTAGAATGGATAGTTAGACGAGTATGAGAATATGACGATGCAAACCGCAGATCCTCAGTCAGGTGCCTCTCAGCAGTCACAAGCCTCAGCTGAGACATCGAAAATGCAGCCTGATGCTAAACCTGCGAGGCATGGTTTACCCAAACCGGTTGTGGCGCTTGTTGTCTTGGCTTTGTTGGGTACTGCGGGGTGGTTTGGCTATCAGAAGTACTCACCTAAGCCGGCAGACAGTAACACTATTAGGGTCAGTGGCCGAATTGAGGGTTATGAGTCTAATATCGGGCCTAAGATTGGTGGCCGGGTAGATTTCATGGCCTATCGCGAAGGCGATCAGGTAAAGAAAGGGGATTTGCTGGTTAAAATCAGCGATGACGACATTCAAGCTCAATTGCGTAGCGCTCAAGCGAAGAGGCAACGGGCTGCAGCTCTGGCTGAGCAGGCGAGCTACCAGATCGGAGTGGTAAACAATCAAATAGATGAGGCGAAATTACGCGTTCTTCAGTCCTCTGAAGATATGCGGGCTCAGATCGATCAGGCCGATGCCAATGTCTCGCAAGCCGATGCTCGTGTTAGTGAGACTGAGGCTCAGTTGATCCAAGCGCAATCTGACTTGAAATTGGCGCGAATTAGAAAGCAACGCTATAACTTTCTCGCCTCCAAAGGCGCTGTAACTCTTGATGAAAATGATCAAGTTTCAACCAGTGCTGCAACTGCAGAAGCTGTAGTTAGTGCTAAATCGAGTTCAGTCGAAGCAGCTCGCAAGCAATTGAATGTCTCAAAGGCTGCCTTGGCGCAAGCTCGCTCTGCGCGCCTTAATCCAAGAATGCGGCAGTCTCAGCTGCTTGCCTTTGGTGACCAATTGCTTCAGGCGCAATATCAATTGAAAAGTGCAAAGCAAGAAGAGCTAAGTGCGAAGGCCGATGAGGAGCAAATTCTTGCCAATATTGCTTACTTGAGTGTGAAAAGCCCAATTTCTGGAATTGTAACGGCGCGGGTGGTTGAACCTGGTGTTGTAGCAGTGCCCGGACAGACTCTTATTTCGGTCATTGATCTCAGTACAGTTTATCTGCGGGGCTACGTGCCAGAAGGGCAGATTGGAAGGGTGCGTGTCGGACAGAAAGCCCGGGTATTTCTTGATTCTTCCCCTGATAAACCTTTTGAAGGCACTGTGATACAGATCGATCCGGAAGGCTCATTCACTCCCGAGAATATTTACTTTAAGGATGATCGAGTAAAACAAGTCTTTGGTATCAAAATTGGTATTACTCAACCTGATCGTTTCGCTAAGCCAGGCATGCCTGCTGACGCTGAGATTCTTGTAGACACACCTTAATCATGATAGAGACGCTAACCAAGTCTGGCATCAGCGCTATCCAGCCGATAGTTAAAGTGCAGGGATTGAAAAAATCTTATGGTGCTCTTGAGGCCGTTAAAGGTCTCGATTTCGATATCTATGAAGGTGAGATTTTCGGATTGATTGGTCCTGACGGAGCCGGTAAAACCACTACATTTCACGTTCTCGGCGGCGTCATGGAGCAAACTGCTGGAAGCGCTAGTGTAATAGGTCAGAAGCCGCGCGACGTTCGTCTCGAAATTGGCTATTTGACTCAACAGTTTTCTCTTTATCTCGATCTCAGTGTTGCTGAAAATCTGCGCTATGTGGCAGGCTTGAGGGAAGTCGAAAAAGATGACTTTGCCGAGCGAAGTCAAAAGTATTTGAAGCTGATGAATATTGAACGTTTCTCTAGTCGTTTGGCTGGGCAATTGTCCGGCGGGATGAAGCAGAAATTGGCTCTATGCTGCGCCTTAATTGCTAGACCTAAATTACTACTTCTCGATGAACCTACCACCGGAGTTGATCCCGTTTCGCGCCGAGAGTTTTGGGACTTACTTGCCACTGTCACCACTGAAGGTGTCACGGTTGCTGTAGCAACTCCCTATCTTGATGAAGCAGAGCGCTGCAATCGACTGATTTTGATGCATGAGGGTGAAATTGAGGAAATCGGGACACCGATGGAATTGAAGAGGAACCTTGGCTTGCATCGCTTAGAAGTACGGGCCAATGCTATTGATAATTTAGAGCGAAGGTTGCATCAGGTGGAGAAGGATGATCCTAGTATCTTTTCTGATGTGCAAACTTTTGGTGATCGACTCGATGTGCTGGTCGATGACGTAGCCCGAGCCAGTGATTCAGTTCGTCAGGCTGCAGTTCTTGAGAAGACTAGTGAATCGCTTTCTATAGAAGTGCAAGAGCCGACTTTAGAGAACGTCTTTGTTACTAAATTGAGAGCAAAGACTGGAAGCGAGATTCCTGCTGCAGAGAGGATGTTTCCTTTCGTGGCAGAGAGAAGCAGGAAGGCCGGTGGCAGTGGTTTACACGGTTATGTTCAGACTGCATCTAATGGCACTTCGCGTTCTGCAATCTTTGCCCAGGGCGTGAAGAAAGTCTATGGCAGTTTTCATGCTGTCAAAGATGTTAATTTGCAAATTGAATATGGCGAAATTTATGGACTCCTTGGCGCTAATGGCGCTGGCAAAACTACCACGATTAAGATACTCTGCGGGCTGATTAAACCAAGCGCTGGGCGAATGGAACTCTGCGGACAGAAGTCAAATCTACGTTCGGAAGCTCTGCGGCAGCGGCTTGGTTACATGAGTCAGAAATTTACGCTCTATGACGATTTGACTATTCGGGAAAATCTTGAATTTTATTGTGGTGTTTATTGTGTGCCCGATAGCCTTAAGCGCGAGCGAATTAAGTGGGTATTGAGAAGCTCTGATTTGGCTGGACAAGAGGGTTTGCTGACTGCTAAGCTGCCGGGCGGTTGGAAGCAGCGCCTCTCATTTGGTGCCGCTGTTTTACACCAGCCAGAGGTACTATTTCTCGATGAACCGACCTCGGGAGTTGATCCTCTGGCTCGACGCGAGATGTGGAAGTTGATTCGTGATTTTTCCAGGCAAGGCACGGCCGTGCTTGTGACAACACACTTCCTGGAAGAAGCTGAATACTGTAACAACCTCGGCTTTATGGTCGCAGGCTCGCTCGTGGCAGAGGGCTCTCCTTCCCAGATCAAGAATAGTCAGCCCGGTAAACTTGTGGAGCTGCGCTTTGAAAATGCTCAGGCGGCTTACGCTTTTTTGAAGCAGAGGTTTGTTTCTTGGCGAGTTTCAATGTTCGCCGATAGTTTGCATGTGGTGTTTGATGATCCTGAAAGTGAGTTGCCAGCTCTAGTTAAGGAAATGGCTGCTAGCGGATTGGTGCCACTATCTTCCAGGCAAATAGCATTTAGTTTGGAAGACTCATTTATTTCAATTGTGCAACGCGCATCGGGGGTCGTGTAGAGCTGATGCGGCGAATGATTTCACAGGCAGGAAAAGAGATTGCACAATTCAGGAGGGACAAACTCACCCTCGCTTTGGCTTTCTTGTTGCCTTCGGTGGCCATGCTTCTTTATGGTTATGCTACGAGATTGGAATCGAAAAATATTCCAGTGGCTGTGCGTAATTTTGATAACGGTGCCCTCAGTCGCGATTATATTGACACTATCTTTGCCAATGGACAATTAGTAAACACGCCATGGCACGACCCGGTGCATCTCCGTTCAGCTCCTGCAAGTGTCGTGTCAAGCAGTGCCATGGGGCCGCTTGATATGGGCGAAGCAAAGGCGACCATAACTATTCCGCCAGAATTCTCTCGCCGCCTTAAGCAAGGTACGGCTTCTGATATTCAAGTGATAATTGATGCTACTGATGTAAACAATGCTCGCGTCATTAAGAACAGCATAATTGCCACTACAGGATATTTCTTACGCAGCCATAAATTCAACCAGGTAAAGAGTTTAGTAACCACTAAAGTGCGCTTGTGGTTTAATCCAGGCCGAGAAGAAGCCTTGTATGTCGCTCCCGGAGCTACTGCAGTGATTTTGTGGATCTTTCCCTGTCTCTTATCTGCTCTGGCTATGTCTCGTGAAAAAGAACAGGGCACCATATTGCAGCTCTATGCTTCCAGTATCTCTTCTTTTGAACTGGTAGTTGGAAAAGCACTTGCCTATACTGCCATTGCCTTGGTTCAGGCCCTGATTGTTATATCGATGGCCATGGTTCTATTTGGTATCAGGTTAGTAGGTGATCCCTACATCTACTTTATTTCTACTTTGGTATTTCTTGCTAGTGCCGTCTTGTTTGGTCTCTTTGTTGGTACTCGGGCGAACAGCCAGAGTGCTGCTGTACAAATGGTCGCCACCACCGGATTTACCACAGCGCTCTTGCTCTCGGGATTTCTCTATCCTCTGCGCAATATTACCTATCCCTTGTCTCTAATTTGCAATATCTTGCCAGCAAGATACTTTGTGGAAGCATCGCGCAATGCCTTTGTGCGCGGTAGTGACTTTTCTAGCCAGATTCATCTTCCGGTGGCCCTGGCTATTTGTGCCATTGTTCTGCTCGTGGGAGCTTCCCGGATCATGCGTAAAATGCAGCTGTCTGGTGGGGGTTAAGGAAGATTTTGGAAAATTTCATGTCAACTAGTACACGTAATTATCGCCACCAGATACGGGCTCTGATAATCAAAGAATTGCGCCAGATAATGCGCGACAAACAGTTGATTTTTCTGCTTTTCTTTATGCCCGTCTTGCAGCTATTCTTGTATGGCTTTGCTTTGAGTCCAGATGTTGAACACTTGCGTCTTGGCGTCATCGATCATGCCGCTTCACCAACTAGCCGCGAGGCTGTTGCTGCTCTGGTGGAGAATGGTGTTTTTGATCTCACCGCTTCCGGTGGCACAGAAGCCACCTTAGCTAAGAAGGTTCGGGATGGTGACCTGGAGGCTGGTTTGATTGTGCCTCCAGAGTTTGAGCGCGAAATCAAGCATGGAACCAAGGTCTCTATGCAAGTTATGCTCGATGGCGTGGATGCTAATACCGCTGGTATTGCCAATGGTTATATCAGTCAGATCATTTCAACTTTCAACAGGCAGCTTGTGACGGGCTCTCAGATTTCTCATGAGTTGGTGAGTCCGCAGATTACTTTTGCTTATAACCCTGGCTTGATTAGCAGTTGGTTTTTTGTACCGGGAGTAATTGCCCTGGTTCTCAATCTTGTCAGTACCTTGGTCTCTAGTGCTGCAGTCATCCGAGAAAAGGATTCAGGCACCCTAGAGCAACTGCTGATGACACCGGTTAATTCTTTGCAGATTCTTCTAGCTAAGATCATTCCGCTTTCAATGCTGCTCATGATTACAGTGCTTGTCTGTTTGTTGATTAGTTCAGTGGTATTTCATGTTCCTTTCAGAGGCAATATTTTTCTCTTTCTCTTTGTCTCTTTCCTTGCCATTCTCGTTGGCATCGCTATTGGTATCGCTCTAGCTGCCTTCTCTCAAAACCAGCGACAGTCGCTTCTGACCTCCTTTTTCGTCAACTTGCCGGTGATTCAACTTTCTGGTGCTGTGGCTCCATTAGAGAGTATTCCGGAGTTTTTCCAAGTGCTATCACTCTTTGACCCCTTGCGTTACTACGTCACATGCGTTCGCGCCATTATTCTCAAAGGTGCTGGGTTAGAGGCAATCTGGCCTGACGTTCTAGCCTTGGCTGCCTTTGCCACAATTCTTTTAGCTCTAAGTACATCGAAATTCGGGAGGCAGTTGGCATAATGTTGCGCCAATTAAGATGGGAAAATTCTTCAAGGGTCATTGCGTTTTCTCTGGCATTGCTAGGCAGCTGCGCTACCATTTCTCCTTCGAGCAGTGCTTTGGCTCAAGATTTAAATTTACCTTTGCGTGGCTTGAATAAAGGTCCACTAGATGAGGTGGTGCCAGTAGATGATCTCTCGGGTAGTGACGTTGATCCCCAGCGCATTCAAATAGTTCGACCGCCCCTTAGTGCTCTGATCTCTATCGATAAGAAAGTAGATTCTTCTTTGCTCGATGCTGCTTCAACAGTACCTATGAGTCTCGATGATGTGGTGCAGTCCGCCTTGAAGAACAACCTTGATATCGGTATTTCTTCTTACGCCGAGCGAGCCCGTAAGGCTAATATGGTTTCTTCCATGGGTAAGTTTCTGCCCGATATTTCTCTCTCTTATCAGTGGAATTATCTTAAGGGCAAGGCCAATGTGCCTTTTGGTCAGACCCTTGAGCCTCTCAGCTTTAACAATCCATTCATTTTAACTTCGGCTGGCTTCAAGTATTACGGATACCGTGGCGGTAGTGTCTTATTTGGTGCTTTGCAGAATCGCAATAACTATCGCGCTGCTCGTCATTCCAAGCATGCTACGGTGAGCGATACTCTACAGACCGCCGCTAAGCGCTATTACGATCTTCTATTACAGGAGGCCCTTCTGCAGATTAGAGTGAAGGCTGTGGAGACATCAGAAGGTCAGCTTTCATTAAACAAAGATTTGAAGCAGGGTGGCTTGGCCACTAATCTAGAAGTTTTGCAGGCGGAGACTCAGCTCTCTCAAGATCGCCAGAATTTAATTGATCAACAGGTTGCTCGCCGTGAAGCCGCTATTCTTCTGGCTGAGTTTCTTAATGCCAATCAAGGCCTTGATATCGTGCCCAATGATTTATTGCTACAAAAGATTCGCATAGTTTCTGAGCAAGCCAATGCTGCTCGTCTTCTGCAATTGGCCATAGACAATAGACCAGAGCTGAAGCAGTACGAAGAGTTGCGTTTGGCTGCTAAGAAACAGATAGTGATAAATGCGGCTAAACTGCAACCTAATTTCGCCTTTAGTGGCAATGTCTTGGGAATTGGTGAGACACTAAGCAAACAGTACGAACTGGCGCCAATCACTCTGGCTGGTGCTGCCGGTGGTGTCGGCGTGCGGGCTCGACAGATTACGGCGCTATACACTCTGGGTGTTAATGTCAATTGGAATTTTGAGGGTCTTGGTGCCGTTGATCTGGCCAATACCTATGCTGCTAAGATGACCGCTCGACAGGCTGGTTTACAGCAGCAACAGGTCTTGAATAAGGTCACTTCAGAAGTGCGACGCTCTTATCTTCAATCGCTTAAGACTGATAGAAAGATTGAAGAAGCTGTAGCGCAAGTGCGCTCCGCCAACGAGGAACTACGCCTGGCACAGCTGCGTTTTCAAAACGGTGTGGGGCGCAATATTGATGTGCTTAAGGCCCAGCAGGATTACACCTCATCGCTTATCGAAAAAGCTCGGGCAATCGTCAATTTCAATAACGCTCAAATTGATCTTCTGCACGATACAGGTTTGATCTCAAGTTCGACCGTTCTTTCTCGCAGTCCGGCTATTCGTTAATTGACGCTGTCAGTTTTTGTCCACTGCCAAGCTGCAGGCTTGCGCTCTCAACTCTTCGAATTGTCTAGCCTTTGTGAGGTCGCTCGTCTACCGAGGTCTCCTAACCTACTGATGTCTCTTTATGTACAGAAGTCAATTGATAAGGTGCTTAAGCTTAAGTTTTGAGCAACATGATAAACTCCCAGTCTTAAATTGATTTTGAATAAAGGGCAACCCTTTACTTGTCATGTTTACTAAGCAGGTTCTCTAAGGAGAGATAACAATGGGCACTATGCGGGCACACGAAATTGACTACACCATTATTGGTGATGACATGCAGCTGGTGGAAATTGAGCTTGATCCTGGCGAAACAGTGATTGCTGAAGCCGGGGCTATGAACTATATGGAGCAGGGCATCGTCTTCGAATCGAAAATGGGCGACGGTACAGACGCTGACCAGGGCATGATGAAAAAGCTTTTTGGTGCCGGAAAGCGCATGCTGGCCGGTGAGTCTATGATGATTACTCACTTCTCTAACGGTGGATCGGGCAAGCAGAAAGTCGCTTTTGCTGCTCCTTATCCAGGCAAAATTATCCCGCTTGACTTAGCCCAGCTCGGTGGCAAAGTCACCTGCCAACGTGACGGCTTCCTTTGTGCTGCTTATGGCACCAAGCTAGACGTGGCCTTCACTCAAAAACTAGGTACTGGATTCTTCGGCGGCGAAGGCTTTGTCCTTCAGAGTTTGAGTGGCGATGGTTTGGCCTTTGTCCATGCCTGTGGCACTATCGTTAAAAGAGAACTCAAAGGCGAGACCCTGCGGGTTGATACAGGTTGCCTGGTTGGCTTCACTCCTGGCATTGAATATTCAATTGCCCGCGCTGGCAATTTGAAGTCGATGGTATTTGGTGGCGAAGGCCTATTTCTTGCTACGTTGAGCGGTCATGGAACTGTTTGGTTGCAGAGTCTGCCATTCTCACGCTTAGCCAACCGCATTCTTGAGCATGCCCCTCGCGCTGGTGGCAGCCCATCCGAGTCTGGTGGTGGTGGCATCATTGGTGGTATTGGCTCACTCTTCCAAGATTCATAGAGTTCAGGCCAAATTGGCATAAGCCCTTTCCTCAACCCTGGCAATTGCAGCTTCGGCTGCGGCCACAGCACTGCTCATGGCTGCATCTACAAGTAGATGACCACTTCCTACCCAGTCGCCGCAGACGAATACCTGGCCGGGAAGATTCACCACCGGCAGTGTCACGTTGGCTAAGCCGTTGGCGCCGTTATCTGCGGCTAAGGGCGTGCCGAAGCTTGCCGCCATGTTAGGAAGAAAGCGCTTGTAGACAAGTTCTTCCTGCCAGCCTGTTTGCATTTTGTCGAGTAGTTCTAGAAGCTGCTGCTCGTGTTTTTCACTGCCTTTTTCGCCTTCGGGCAAATAGACAGCTAAGTGTATGAGGGCGTGATTGTCCTCAGCTAATTTTGCCGTGTTAGAGTGCACCGAGTAATAGAGCGGCTGATCGATGCCGATGGCAAAAGTATGATCTGCATCTGTTAGCTTGCGCAGACAAACATCGAGGCAAGCAGCATAACTAGGCAAGATATTGTCGAGGGTCGCAGCTAGAGAGGTCGCTCCTGAATCTAGCGATAACAGCTTGCTTACTTGTTTGGGGGGAACTGCTAGAACGACGGCGTCAAAGTTATGCCTGTTGCCATTGATTGTGATTTCCAGTTGGCCGAGATTTTGATTTTCACCGTGTTCATTTTTAGAGGGCGCAATGGCACTGACTTCTGCACCATATATTTCGCTCAGTCTAGCTTTTCCATTTTGTCCGTCTTGGCCTTCTTGCGATTCTTGTGCATGTTGGCGAATTAACTGCAGCATAGAGTCAACCAGGCTTTGCCAGCCGTGATCTAAATAGAGCACACCTTCTTGCTGCACGAGCAACAGCTGTTGTATGGCCGCTGCCGCTGAGATTTTTTGAGGATTATTGCAATAGGTGGATAGCCTAACCATGGCGGTAAATAGCTCTTGAACCCGCTCACTCTTTACAGTTGACTTGAGCCATTGAGATAGCGAGACATTCTGCAAGGAGCCGAGATCGCTTTTTGCTAGATTGCCCATCAAGAAACCCCATTCGACTTTGTCAGTGATGGAAAGTAGCTTTGTCGCTATGGTAGAGGCTGTGTCTAGCGGCAGGTCGAGGACTTCACCTTGAAAAATGGCCTGGGAACGCTTGAGGGTTGGTATAGCGCCGGCTGGAGTGATATTGAGCTTTTTCAGAATGCCATAGGCGGCTCCGCCTTTATATAAGGCATGCGGCCCCTGGTTTAAATAGAAGTGGTCGCGCTCTAGGGTACTGGCTCGACCGCCGGCCCCGTGCGATTTTTCTATCAGGGTGACCTGGGCCCCGCTAGCCAAAAGTTTTTGCGCGGCGGTCAGGCCGGCCATTCCTGCTCCAATTACGGCTATTCTTGCTGCATTTTGGGGGTTCATAATTTGGCCTCGCTAAATCGGGATGCTGCAATAATGTTTTGAAAACTTTGTGGATAGTTTTTATCCGCAATTCGTACAAGCTATTCAATCATGGATAGAATTTGTCCACAATGCTTTTCCTCCCCTTTTAATCTTGGATATAAATTATCTATATATAATGGCTACTAGAATCCCGTTAGGTATCAAGTGAAATTAGGTAGTGGTGTTGAGTGGTCTATTCATTGTCTGGCTCTGCTGGGGGCTTTGCCGCCGGGGCGTAGCCTGAGGTTGGAGAAGCTGGCAGAATTCCACAACCTTAAGGTCGCTTATCTGCGCAAGCACTTCCAGGCTCTCTCTAAGGCTGGTCTGGTTGCTACGGTCACCGGGCCGCAGGGTGGTTATCGCCTGGGTCGCAGCAGCGACAAAATCAGTCTGCTCGATATCTATATAGCTCTAGAGGGCGACGACCCTTGTTTCCGCTGCACCGAAATACGCCAGGACGGTCCCTGCGCTATTCCTGCCAGCGATAAGCCAAGCTATAGCATTCCTTGCAATATTGCTGTGTCGATGTGGAAAGCTGAAGACGCCTGGCGCAAAGAGTTGGCCAAGGTATCAATTGCTGATGTTTTGGGGGCGACGGCAAAGCAAGTTAGTTCCGAGAAAATGGAACGCATGGCCCAGTGGCTGAAAGAGGCTCTCGCTTAGCTGTGGTCTGCTTACCTGTGGTTTGCTTGCCTGTGGTCTAGCTGCTGTGAGCTAGCTTTGTAGGCGCAGTTTGTTGATTAGCCAGGCTTTGGTTTTGGGGAAGTTTTGCGACACCGTGGTGACTGCTTTGCTGGAACCGCCGGCGATACTATCTAGTAAATAGGCACAGACTTCTTGTTCAGCCTGGTTGGCCGGTGGTGCCAAGAAAGGCAGAGTCTCTTCGATATTTGCTGGCAGGTTGCGGGAGTCAAGCATGAAGGCGGCGTGAAAATCAGGATCGCGAGCTAAGCCGCCGCTGCTTTGCTCTATGGCATTGCCTATTTGCTTGAGGAAAGCTTCTTTTATTTCACCTGAGGAAAGGGCTTTGGCTTTGCCAGCTATCATCAGGTTTTCAAATACTGTGATTTCTTTGCCGTTTAAAATGGCAGCCTCTTGCAGCTTTGAGTTTGCCTCCAACTTATCTTGAGCTGACGACGCTACGCTTACTGTTATTTCAGCAGTATCGAGAATTTGATAAATTGCTCTGGGCATACCGAGAATTGCTTTTTTTACGGTGTCTATGGTCGCTTTGCTAACAGCGGCGTGACCTTTTTTAGCGGGATATGCTTTGACACGATTATAGAAAGTACTGCTTTGACTCTGACTCTTTTGAGCGGCGAACGTTGCTGGATTTTCTAAGCGCAGCACACAACTGGCCGCTTGTGCCGCTTCTGGCGTTCCTCTGAAACTATCGCGGATATTGCGGTATACAGGTAGTGCCAGTTTGTACTGCCCCTGGGCGGCGTAAGAGTGCGCTAAGTAAAGCATGACGATGGCATTTGAATTACCTTCTTTCATGGCATCAAGAAAGTATTGATTAGCGACGCGGTAGTTGCCGCGGTTATAAGCTTCTACTCCATCAGCATAGTCATCATCGCGATCAGCTAGGGCCGGAGCCGTGCTACTGAGCAGCAGTGCTAGAGAAGCTATGAATATTTTAGCCCTAACCACTTTAGCCTTCTACATTTTAGTTCTAACTATTTTAGTTCTAACTATTCTAGTACTGCTTAACTGCGCCACCATCGATGGTGATAGCAGTGCCGGTGATGAATTCGCCCTTGGGAGATGCCAGGAAAGCAATTAAGGCCCCAAGATCTTCAGCTTTCCCGAATTTTTTCACGGGCGCTGAGTACTTCCAGGCATTTACTACTTCTTGGGCTGAAACACCGTGAGTTGTAGCGTACTGCTTAGCTAGTTCGTAAACTAGTGGTGTATCGAATAGACCAGGGCAAACTACGTTCACTGTGACGCCGTCGGCAGCGGCCTCGGTGGCTATGCATTTAGCTAGGGCGTTGAGCCCGGTGCGCAAGGTGCTTTGAACAACTGAGCTTGCTTCTGCTTCGATGCCAAAAGTAGAACCAATGTAGATAACACGGCCATAGTTTCTCTTGCGCATGCCATCGAGCAGCATTCTTGTTAGTACTATCGGTGGGCGCAGTACCAAGTCGTGACCATATTGCCATTGCTCGTCGGTCGCTTCAGAGAAGGGATAGGTTGGTGGGTGGCCGGTACTGACTATCAAAATATCAATGTCACCCAGTCTTTCTTGGGCTTCCCGGGTGGTTTTCTCCAGGTCTTCCATCTTGGTTAAGTCAGCGGCAATGCCCACCACCTTAACCCCGGTTTTGGCTGCTATTTCGGCCGAAACAAGATCTATTTTGTCAATGTAGCGCGATGAAATCGCTATATCTACGCCTTCTTCGGCTAGCGAAACGGCGCATGCATGGCCTAAACCGTAACTCGCGCCCGTAATCAGGGCTTTTTTACCCTTCAGTCCTAATTCCATTAGCTTCCCTCTGACTTTTCCATTAAATCAATAATGACTTGAAGCTGAGGATAGCAGTAAGGCCGCTATGAAAAAAATAGCCTGACTGAAATGGTGACTTTCCGTTACTAAATAGAGCTGAAAATATCTTGATTGATGGGGAATTGCCGCATTGCTAGGAGCCGCCCAGAAGGTTATGTTGTCACTATTAGATGGCAACGCTAACAGAAGAGATCGGTCAAGATATGGGCAAGGGATGGGTCTGGAATAGCCCAAACATTGGTAAATACAGCACAGCACTTAGCGTAGCGGTCGGTCTTCTGATCTTTTGCTATTTCGTTATTTTCGCCACTGCCTATCCATCTGCTGAGCTACTGCGGGCCATAGCGTTCGAAGTTGTGATTTTCATAGTCGTTTTGTGGTTCAAGTTGAGGCAGGGGCGAAGTAAGGCCGCCCGCCTTGAAAATATGGTCATGGATGAACTGGGCTCGCAGTGGAAGACTTTAAATTTCTTGCGTAAGGCAGGCAACGCCTTGGTCCTCGCTTGCTGGTTTGCTGTCACGGCTTTTCTAGTGGTTGATCTCAGTGCCCTCACTTCAGCCTGGCTGGGCAATTACAGCCTCGCTCGTAATATTTATATGGCTCAGTATAATCTCGCTCGTGTTCCGTATGCAGCTCTGACTGGCTCTCCAGCCCATACTGCCATACCCGTGGTTCACCCGGCCTATTCGCTGGAGATTTTAACTGGCGCTTATATAGAGGCGGGAAAGCATGCGCTGGCGCGGCAGTTGACTAAAGAGCTGATGGAGATGAGGCAGCAATTGTTCGGCGTGAATAGTGAGCTCTATGCCGGAATTCTGGCTAATTCTGCCAATCTTTATCGCAAAGAAGGTAATTTAGCTAAGGCTGAAGAAATAAGCAAAGAGGCTTTGCTAATTTCGCGAGGAGTTTTGAAGAACACTGGCATGGGTCAAATCATCACCCAAGTGGCTGACAATCTGCGTGATCAAGGCAAGTATAGTGAGGCCGAGCCGCTCTATGTGGAAGCTTTGCAGATGCGGGAAAAGCAGTTTGGGCCAGGTAGCGTTAAAGCGGCAGAGACTCTCGTTGAGTATGCTAGGTTGCTGCGGGCCCGAGGCCAACTGGCTCTAGCTGATGAGGCTAAAGCCAGGCGCTATGAAGAGCGCTCTGCTGAAATTTTCAAACGCCACGAAACTAAAAATGATCCAATAGCTTCGATGCTTGTCACGGCTTTGTTTTTTCTTGTTTCAATAGTTGTATCAAAGATACTCTTTGGGCCACGGGGCTACCTAACCAAGGTGGCGATGAGGCGCCTTGAGCAGAATTTGAACACTGTCAGCGAGCCGGCTTCTGCAGTGACTGTTACAGAAGCCGGGGCGGCGGCCAAACACAATGCCAGTAATTCTCGGGAAAATATCGGCAAGCTGATCAAATTTTATGAGAATCAGAATAATATTGAACAGGTGGAAAAGTATCGCAATATGCTAGCTGGCATAGGCAAAGACTGACAGTAAGATATTTAGGAAAGAGCAAGCGGTGGAAGAAATTGTCCAACTATCAAAGCACTATACTAAGCGTGTGCTGCAGCTTTTAGTGGCTGGTCAATATTGGGGCATACAGCGCGAGTTTAAGCTAGCGCCAGGTCTTACTGCCGAAGAGATCGATCATGCGGTGCGCGATTTCGAGCTTTCTGCTTCACGTTTGGTTATGCCACCAGAGGCAGCGCTAGCGAGCGTGCAGGTCTTTAATTTTGATGATCGCCAATGGAATTCAGGCCCTGTGCCGCGCGGCTCAGCCACTCATAACACCATTATTTATGTTTCTGATGGTGGCGCTAAGTGGGCTCAAGACTTTTTCTTGTGGTCGGCCATGGGGCGCTCTAGGCATATGCTCAAATTGGTTTTTCGGGTAGTGGGCGAGGATGTTGTGGTTTCCTACGATGGCATTTACCAGCACTGAATCTTTCTTTTGCCGATTGTTAAAGCCTTTTGTTTTGACATTCTTGACTACTTTGAAGTTTGTCTAGCACAGGCTAATTTCAAGGCAATTAAAAAATAGAAGAAAGGGCGTTTATCTTAATGCCGTTTTTATCTGTTGACAAATACTAGTCAAGAATTTCAAAATCTATTCTATGAACTTACTGAGCATGATTGCTTCATTGCGTAAGTTTGGGAATTTCGCCGTTGGCCTTTTTCCCGTGCTTGGCACCATATTAGATTGGCTCCTGGCACCCTTCATCCGTGCTGCGCGAGTAGCACAGGCGCGTGCTAACCAGCAGGCCGCTTCCCAGAAAGCTGGGGCAATTCTAGGCAATCTTTCCTCCGCTCCCGAGCAAGTCGATAAGTTTCTGCAAGCACCGCTAGTCAAGGCCGCTACCCCAGCGCTTAGACGCTTCTATTGGAAAGACTATGCTCAAGATCGCTTAGTTTTAGAGCGTTTGCCGCCAGGTAGTTTAGTGATTTTGCGGCCCTTGTTTCTGGTCACCGTGGCCCTAACCATTCTATTGCCCTTACTTGCTGTTTTCTCTAAACCCGCTGTTGATCTGACAACTCTGGCTGGTGCTACAGGCCGTGCTCCAATATGGTCGGTTTATCTTTGGCTAGTTGCTGCAGCACTGGCGTGGGGCTGCATACTGGCTGGCTCTGCATTTTGTAATCGCATTTTCTTTTGTTTCGTTGCAGTTATCTACGTCACTCTCTTTGGTGCCTGCGCTTTATTTATTCCTCGTTCGTACGGCAATGCTCTTTTGCCCATAGTGGTCTTTTTAGCCTTGAATTTCAGTGAGCGAACCCTGAAAAAGCCGGCTGCTATCGATGGCATATTGTCAGCTCTGGTTGCCCTTGTGGTGGGCGCTCCTGCTGGAGTCTATCTTTTGGCGCTGACCCCGTTGCAACCGCTCTTTAAGCCCTTTGTACTAGAGTCTGGAATTGTTATTGGAGCCCTCTTTGCCCTGAGCATAACTACTTTCACTCGCGGGCGCGGCGGTCACTTTGAAAAAATACAGAACAGCAATGGCCTTGGTGCGGTGCGACTCAGTGCGCTTTTGCGGCAGCCGCTTTCTATTGCTGCTAGTGCAATAGTACTTTCTGCAATCACTCTCGTTTTTCTCATTACCCTTGTTTGTCGCGGTGGAGCAGCAGCATTTGCTGGTCAGCTCTTATCGGAAATGAGTCTCTGGAACGGCTATCTCTGGCCGGTCTGGTATTTTATCGGCATTGGTATAGTCTTTAAGTTGATAAAGAACACCAAGGTCATCACTAAGTCGATAAAAGAGGCTTTGCCTGGTGCACTATATTTGCCGGTGGTGGTGCTTTTGCTCGTGGCCGGTAGTGTTTTGATGTGGCGCAACGATCTTGTTAATTGGGCCCTGCCTTACGATTATTTGAGCGCTATTGCGGTGCCATTTTATAACGGTACCAAATGGTACTGGAGCGATTCGATCAATTCATTTTCTGCTGGTGTCTTAAAATGGGTCTTTCTCTTTGATTTGATTGCCATGGTTTGGTTGCTGGCGAAGAAGCGCTTGCACGCAGAGAGTGCCGCTTCTCTGCTCTATTTCTCGGCCCTGTCCTGGTTTGCTGTTGCCGAGTATATGTTTCAGTGGCTCTCTTTTGGTCGCTCGCCGGCTCACTCTGTCATATTGCTGATGACTTTTGCTATGTGGTTGCTTTGGCTTTTTCATACTGTTGGTCTAGAAATGAGCTTGCAAACCTCAAAAACTTTTCCATCGATGGGCCGACTTGCTATCTTTGGCAGCATCGTGCTCTTCGCCTTGTTAGAGATTCATGCTCGTTGTGCAATCAGAGACTATGGTGTCATGAATGAAATATTCCTCTATATGTTTAGAGGAATTATCGATGTGGGACTACCGTATTTTCTCTATGTTTTTGCCAGTCGGCGCTTTCAACAACTGCCCTTAAAGATCGCTGAGATTTTTCAAATATTTTGCGCCGGTGCCATTCTTACTTATCCCCTTAACGTTCTCGATAAGCTTGCCTTAGGTGGTTGGAGCTGGCCAGGTTTGAGTGCGATTTGGCAGGATGAAATCACTACCTTCACCAACAAAGGATTCATTGCTGCTCAAGAGCCTGCTCTTTCTCTGCTATCTATCGCCTTGCGCTCTGCTGTGTTTGTCGCTGCCCTGGCTTCTGTTACTTTGCTGGTAAGCTGCCAAAGAAAATTGAGCAATAATACTAAAATAAGCACTCAAAAAAATACGCAAGAAAATACTAAGAATAATACTAGCGGCGCTACTACTACTACTACTAAAGCTGCTTTGATCTTTGCGTCTTTGGCCTTTGCTAGTGGCTTTGCTTCTTTTTCCAAAACCACTGTTGACTTGCCACTGCCTGATCATCTGCGCGTTTTGGTAGCGCCATTTCATACCAGTCTCTTTTTCGATTATTATTTAGTTGCTCTTTATCTTGGCGCTGGCATTGCCGCACTGGCGCTGGCCCTGATAGTAGCTAACAGCTCATCGAGGTGGCGCTGGTTATGGGCTTGTCTAGTGGCTTTTGCTGTCAACTTTTTGATTAGCTGGGCTTGGCCTGGGCAAGAGGTTTGGCTGCGCTCAACTGGAATGTTGGAGAGCGGTGCCTTAATTGCTGCGGTGGTCTTTGCCTACTTACTATTGCGGGCTATCGGAATAATTGAAGGACAACCTGCTACTGCTGAGAGGCCTACTGTTACTCTCCTGGAACTCAACTTAGTTGCTGTACTGATGCTTTCTTGCCTGCTTTATAGCGCCGGCCAGCAGCTGCCGAAGGCAGCGATGCAGCCAGCCAATTTTTCTCTTGCGCCTGGTCTAATGGTGCCTGCTCGCTTTGGTCAGCCATTGCTCAAGGCTAATTCTGCTGTTTATACATTGAAAGAGCCTGATGGTGCTTCAGTTTTGATGATTAGTCAAATTGAGAGCAATGGTCGTGATCTAAAAACGGTCATGCTTGATTTAGTCACACAGACTCAAGAAGCAAAACTATTGTCCAACTTTAAAGTGCTGGGGGCGCAAGACTATAGTCGCTATGCTCCATCAGCCCTGGCTCTTGAGTTTAGTTATGATCTGCTCAACCCCAATGATCCTGGCGCTAAAGTGGCGATGAGTGGAATCACTGTGCTTAAGTTCGGTCGATTGAGCAATAAGGTTGAATATTATTGTATGCGTGCTACGCCAGTAGATATGGATGTGCGCCGTTATGACTTGATTCGCGTCTTGCAATCAAGCAATTAGATAAAGCAACTAGATAAAGCAACTAGATCAAGCACAGCAGTCTTAGAAAATAGAAGCCATGGCGCCGCTGAGATTGGCTTCCATCAACGATAGTTGCAGGTTTACCAGGCGAGCGTCAAAACTATTGGCATCAAAGTCGCAACC
>JAUPUU010000409.1 GCA_030917395.1 Cyanobacteriota bacterium erpe_2018_sw_21hr_WHONDRS-SW48-000092_B_bin.40 | reverse complement strand
GTTCTTGCCCAGATGTATCAATCTGAGATAACTCTAGCTGATGCAAGTCTTCAAGAATGGCAGCTCTTTCGATTTCTTTCTGCTGCTTGTCTTGCTCCCGAAAAACTTTTAGCCCCTCCAGACTGCGTCGATTTTCGTTGGCCATATCTTCAGCTAAAAGCTTTATCTCGATTTCGTCAATCAACTCACTATCTTTGCGAACGGCGCGCTCGGTGGCATCTAATTGTAGTCGTTTGAAATAAACTGCATTTTCAAATCTTTTGCGCTGTTCTTGCGCGGAAGAGTCTGGCGCCTTCACTGCAGCCACCGGTGTTAAACCTCGCAACAAGCGGGTTTCGACTCTAGCCTGTGGCTCGCTCAAATTATTTTTGCGCCGCTCCATATTTTCGCAATAGCCTGTATAAAGAAGATCAACGATTATTATGATGGCGATGGCATACCATGCTCGTCGTAACTTAGTTTCGCTGGTGAATTTAAAAGGTTTGTCGAGTTGCTCTAGAGCCTCGTCTAAAGCCACTTTCTTCTCGAATTTTTTAAACAGAGCCTCAAGCTCGAGAAACAGCTGCCGACAAAATTCGTGCCACAAGACTTGCAATCGCGGCTGAGCTGGTGCTGGTGCTTCCGGTGGCGGTGACTGCGGTGCGGTTTTAGCTTGAGATTGCCCCTTTGCTTGACCTTGAGCCTTAGTCTGGTGTGGTGCAGCAGACTCTTTAGCACCATAGGGTATCGGCTCACTAGCTTTAACTTTGGCCTCGAACCAATGCTTTTGAATTACTTCTTTGGCCTGATTGATTTGCTTTAAACGCGCTTCTGCAGCGGCTTTATCTTGAGCATTTGTAAAACGATCAGGGTGATATTTTTTGACGAGTTGACGATAGCGAACCTGAACAACTTCAAGTGAACTGCCAACAGGCAGATCAAGAATTTGATAGGCCGCTGGCAGATTCATGATCATGCGCGGCTCCTCCAGGAACACTGCTCCTGGCTAGATTATAGAGTGGTAAAAAGAAAATTGCGGAGTGGCAAACAGCCAACAACCTTTTCAATATTACTACTTTATTCTGTCTGCGCGCAACATTTTATTGAATATTCTTAGTCAGCTCAAAGGTCAATACATGACAAAAAAGTCGTTGATGCGCTCAGCCATTGCTCTCAAAGCAATATCTTGGGCACTGTCGACACAGTCAAATTGACTATCACCAGAGCCAATGCAAACACTTCCATAATCTGGGTGCTGCAACCATAGGCGCACTTCGCCCTCAAAGAGCTCTAGGCGGGTATTCAAATCGAAGCTCTCAAAAACCCGCTGGGCCGCACTCACAGCCACATGCAGACTCTCTGGAGAGAGAGTGCGCTCGACCCAGAGTTTGTTCAATGCGGCAATATCGCCTTTCTGTAAGCCATTGACCAACTGACAAGCAAAATCATTTTGCTCAACAGTAAGTCGGCTGGCTGTTTTTAAGATACGCAGTTCAGTGAAAAATCGAGACTGCTTTTGTCTGCGCTCATTGTTCTGAGATAAATTTGCTAGAGCTGGTGCACTATATTTGCCTAACTGAGAGTTTGCTGCTTTTAGGGTGCTATCTATGGGTGTCATCACTAAGTTCTCCGTGTTGAGAATAGTGTATTGTCAATTTGTGACTAAGTTATGACTGAAAAAAAACTCACATTGATTGCAAAAACTGATCTAGATCACTATCTTTCAAGTCACCATGAGATGCATAAATCAGCTCGCCCAATTTAATAACTTTGCCATAATGATTCTCACCAATGCAGCGATTGCAGTGGTCTAGCATCAATTGGCCAATAGAGGTTTTATAGTAATTCTAACTCCCCTCATTGAGAAGAACTATTTGCTCATAGCTTGGTGGCGCAACTATATATTTAACAATGCCGGTATCACCGACAACGCGATCACTAGTCATAGTGAGCTTAAAGCGCAGGACACAATCAGTTTTCACCATAATCTCATAGGCCTCGCCTGAGCGCAAAGGCTGTCGAGCGGGCAGCTTTATAGTACTAGATGTGGTGTCACACCTGGCGGGATGACTGCCTAAATATTGCAGTCTTTAACGAGCTTCTCCAAGGCATGCAAGGCTGGTCGAGGAAAGCCACATTGACGTAAAACCCGCGAGCGACGCAAGACAAGTGCGGGGTAACGGATGCTTCTTCAGCAATTTATCCCAAAGAGCAATGGCCTGGCTCCATTTCTTGTCCTCAGCCAAAATCTCAGCACTGTCAAAAATGGATGAAACATCACTTTCGTCAAGGTAAGAACTGCGCCCGTTGACGTCCGAAGGTGTAAAACGAGGCCTTTCTAGCTTAGTTTTTGCCATTGGTAAAGTGGCCGGGCTTGCCGGCCCTGGAGCAGCTTGAACCAAGCTAACATGTAGCGGCGCAAGCAGTAGCAGAAAGGCTACAACCATCGCCCTTCTCCTAAATTCGAGCAAGAATAAGCTGCCACCGTCAAAAGAAGTAAACATTAACTATTCTCTCCGACAGGCACAGGCCGGGGTCTATATGTCCAATCTAAACATATATCCGCAAAACATAGTTTTCTTAACCTCGATTAGCCTATGATGAACCCAGATCGGGCCAACAAGATCGGCTGAGCTCTTAAAATTACAAGTAAGTGCTGCGCTAATCACCTCTTCTGGTGTCCTATAGCGTGGTAAGACATTGAAACCTCACATACTAGCGTTACTAGAATTAGATGAGAACTCCGCCCAGGTAGTAGAAAGCCTGAAGAGCATAGATAGGCGCACCACTGTCTGCAAGAAATTCACGCAAGCAATCGAACTCTTAGAAGAAAAAAGTTGCGCTTTGATAATTTCAGATGTTCACCTAGAAAATGGTGGCAATGTCTTTGACTTTCTCAGATGGGCCAAGGCCAATCCAATGACAAAAGACACCCCCTTTGTGCTTCTCAGTTGCAAGCCCACAAAAATGGCGAAGTACGTAGAAGACGGTGTTAGAACAACAGCCAGACTGCTCGGTGCTGATCTATTTCTTACCTTCGAAAGCTTCGACCCAGTTAGTTTTCGCAACCAAATAGAACCACTCTTACTTATTGACAGCCGAAAGCAAAAAGCAACAAGAAAGACTGTGGGTGCAAATAGCAACAACCAGCAGTCAAACGACCACAAAGAAAAAGAGTGAGAGAAATGGCAGCCAACGTTTTAGTAACCATGGAACACGAAAAAGAGCGAAACCAAATCGCCGCCTGCCTGGAACGGGTCGGCCACGATGTGACAAAAGTTGACACCTTTCACAATGCCATGGAAATTCTAAGAAGCAAAGACTTCGACTTGATTGTCTCGGATGTTCACCTGCAAAATGGCGGCAGCGTCTTTGACTTTTTGCGCTGGGTCAAGGGCGACCCCCACATGCACGCCACACCATTTGTTTGCTTCAGCGCCGAGCCGCCCGAGGTTGGTAAGTACCTCGCCGACGGCGTGCGCACCGCAGCTCGCTCACTAGGTGCAGCGCGCTACATCAGCATGGAAACCTTTGACGAAAAGCTCTTTCTCCATGAAATTGAGTGGCTCATACCAGAAGAGAAAGTGGGCAGCTATTACAGCGGCAACGACGGCTCGGCTGAAAAAGTAAAAGCCGAGCACTAAGCCTCAATAGTGGCTCGAGATAAGGCGACCATGAACTTTTCTCTGATTATCAGAAGCCGAATAAGAACTAGAATATGTAGCCGGCTGGCTTAGAGATGCACCAGTATAAGTGCTCACCAACTGAGCTTGAACATTTTGCATGTCATGGCCATTGGCTTCACGACCAGCACCACTGCTAGTCAATCTGCCGTTGAGATCAGCATTAGTTAGCCTGCCTACAGTTACCTGAGAAGCTTTCAGCTCCTGCGCTCTTTGCTCTTGCACCCTTTGAGCAGCGCGCATTTCGGCATAGCTAAGCACTCTTGGCTTTGCGTAATGATATTGCTTACTTGATTGGTCCTGACCGGGCTGACGAAAGACCAGAACACCCGGCTTAGCTGCCGTTATTGGCGTCCAGTTGAAGCGTCGCAAACCAGGATTGCGCTTGACTAAATCTTGCTCCCAGCCCTTTACTGTAACGGTGCCATGAACACAATAAACCGAACCAGTAACACGCCCTGGGGTCTTGCTGGTAGTTTTAACACTACTGGCTTGAGCGGCATCAACACCAATCACTGTAGTAAGTATAAATAGGGCAAGGGCAATCTTGACGAGCATCGAAGTTTTCCTTCTGGTCGTGGTGGGAGTATCTAGTTATATACAGAGCTAGACATTTTTCGACTTCCTGAAATACTCGGCGTTTCAGCCGCATAAACCTATTAAACTGCGAAGTTCTGTCAGAATTGTGACCAAAAGGTATTTTTCAAATAGAAAGCTAATCTGCTGGAAGCATTGCCCACAGTTCAGGCTTTCCTGCATTGCAATGCACTGCTCGCCCTAGTAGCCCGAGGCCAATGACCGAAAGAAAAATCGTATACCGAGCAGCCTGCCAGGCAGCCATCCCCTGATTTATCTGTTGCTTCTGCTCTAGGGCATGAATGCGATAGGCAATAGTCGGAACTGGATGAAATATCGTATCAACAGCGACAGTACGCTCCTGTTCATCTTCTAGATCAGCATCAATCTTAGAGATAACTTGAAAGAGAAGCTCTTTGTCTACGCCACTCTCTAGGGCTAGTCGGTCGGCTTCATAGACACCATAGTGACTAAACACAGGTAGAAGCAGAAGCCCCACAAACGACCAAAGAGTAAAGGCCGCTGACATAGTCACTAGACCAGCAACACTGTTAAGAGGCAATGTAAAATGCCCGGTGGTAAGAAGAGCGGCAAACAAAACTCCGATATTAGTAAAGACTAGGGCTAGCAAAACACCTCTAAAACGACCACCCGAAGCCACAATCAAATTGCGCCGAGCCAGCTCAGCAGATAGCTGAGGCGGAGAAAACTGAACCAGCCATTGCTTAGGGATGACGATGCTCTCAAAAAAAGGAAGCCCAACGATACCGCCACTGAAACAGCGCTCATCGGCCTGGGCCAGTACTAGCGGCAAGCTCCTTGGTTTCTCAAGAGCGGTTCTGGCAACATCATCAGGAGCACGTTCACAGGAAAATCCACCGTAGAACTTCGCCAGAGTAAGCTGGCCAGCCAGTAGGCAGCAAGACAGAAATACCGAAGAAATCAGCAAGCCTACTAGACCGAAGACGCTACTGACTGACGCTGCAATCAGCGCCATCGCCAGCAATATCACGCCATGGCGAAAAGCGGCTGCGACTTGCTTAGCCAGAAAGGCAGAAAGGGACGAAGTAGTTCGCCCATAAAGCCTTTCGATGTTGAAGCCGACAATATCAAATGGTAGTGAACAAAGCGAAAAAAACAAAATTGCCGCAGTCAAAGCGAGAGCCAAACTGGCCGTCGGCTGACTGGATGCTGAAAAAATTGTAGGTGCAAGGTCAAAAGCCAGAACAACTGAACAAGCACTTACCAAAGTTCCAACGTAGACAATACCTAACCAGCGGCGCATCCGGCCATAGGCAATATGAGGCCCTGTGCACATCACAGGGCTGCCAGAAGAAGAAGAAGAAGAAGAAGAAGTAAGACCAGGCTGGGAAATCATAGTGACACCGGATACAACTAGTTATTTGGATCGTGGGACCCGTACAACTAGATGTTAGAAAGCTTGTATGAATTAGGCGTGAACAGAAGTACGCAAAATGTCTCACAAGCGCTAACATAAACAAGTTCTATCGAGGAGTCAGACATTGAAAGTTCCAGCGGGATGGTACGTCATATTAAGCTCAACTGAGCTTAAGAAAAACCGACCAACAGCAATCGAGAGATTTGGTCGTTCATTGGTAGTCTGGCGTAAATCTAGTGGCGAGCCCGTTATAACCAGCGACCAGTGCCCACACAGAGGAGTCAAGCTGAGCCTGGGAACCATCAATAAAGACTGCATAGTCTGTCCGTTTCATGGCTTCGAATTTGATAGCACTGGCGCTTGCCAGCTTGTGCCAGAGACAAAAAAATCAGCAGTAAATCTCACCGTGCCGACTTTTAGTGCGACAGAAAAACATGGTTTCATCTGGATGTGGCTAGGCGAGGAAGCTACTAGCGCTACAACACAAACTCACTGGTTTGACGAACTAGAAAATCCCAAACTAGTCTACTCAGAACATTCTGATGTCTGGCCAATTCATGTCACCCGCTGCATCGAAAACCAGCTCGATTATGCCCACTTGCCCTATTTGCACAGAAATTCAATCGGCCGCGGTTTTGACGTTTCAATAAAACGTGATTTTCAACTCGACGACATGCAAATAACACTAGGGTTCAAAGATGGCGGGGGATTTCAATTTAAGTTTCCCAATATCTGGAGGCTGGTAATTAAGCCTGGCAGTTTCTATCAAATGCTTGCCTTTGTACCAATCAATGAACAAAGCACTAAGATATACGCCCGCAGCTATCAAAGTTTTGTCACCTTCGGTGGGCTTAAGCCCTTGATTGACATTATTTCAAACTATCAAAACTCAGTGATACTCAATCAAGATAAGTATGCAGTGATTAGCCACAGCCCCAATTCTTCCATCGATGCCACAAATGAAAAGCTCTACCCGAGCGACCACGGCATTGATTGGTTTAGAAAGAAATGGCTGGAAAAATCAGCAAAAACTTCAGCAGGGCAAAACTGATTGTAATGAATAGAGGCAAAGGGGAAAGGCCTTTTTTATCTGCTAGACTGCCATTATGACTTTGATTAGCACTAAATACGCAGATACTCTTCAATACACAGGTCACAGGCCCTTTGCCGTTGAGCAATCACCCTGGGTTCTCAATCAAAGCTGGTCTAACCTTCTCTTTGCCCACTGGCCTGTGCCAGTCGACACCATTCGGGCACTAGTGCCACCACAATTAGAGCTAGATCTATTTGACGGCCAGGCCTATATCGCCGTGGTGCCATTTGAAATGCGAGAAGTAAGCCCGCGTCTTTTGCCTTCAATGCCCTGGCTTTCATTCTTTCCAGAATTAAATGTTCGCACCTACGTAAAATACAAAGGGCGGCCTGGTGTCTACTTTTTCAGCCTTGATGCCGGCAACCCGGTGGCAGTTTGGATCGCCTGTAATTTCTACCATCTGCCCTATTTTGATGCCACAATGCAATGTCAAAAGACTCTTGTTTCGGGCCAACAGCAATTTAGCTACAAGAGCCTGCGCTCTATTGAATCAAGTTCAAACAAAAAATCAATCACCAGTAATGCAGTGCTCGACCTCACTTACGGCCCCACAGGCCCGGTCTACCAAAGCAAGCCAGGCAGCCTCGAGCACTTCCTCACAGAACGCTATTGCCTCTTCACCGTATTTAGTGGCACAGTCTATCGCGGAGACATCCACCACAAGCCCTGGCCGCTGCAACCAGCTATGGCTCAATGGCGCACTAACACAATGGCTACACCATTAGGGATAGAACTTGAAGGCGAGCCCATACTGCACTTTGTTGAAAATATCGACACCGTCGAATGGCCGATCAAACCGTTAACTTCAGACTAGGCAGACGCATGAACTAAGTCAAAACGGCAAGAAGAACCAGACTTAGCAGCAGCAGTTCACACTATATGACATAATAGCTAAACAAAAAAGAAATTGAAAACAAGTAGGGAGGTAGAGTGGGTGCCACTCTACCTCCCTAACTAACTAACTAACTAACTAACTAACTAACTAACTACCGAAACTAATCAGCTACCCCAAGGCGGCAATATTGCTTCAGTTCACCGGCACGCCGTTGGCGAAATCGCGCAGGCAACCAGCAACCAATTCGTCGACAGTGCAGCGGTAGTTCTCAGCGGCCGCAAGCAGGCGAGCCGTTTCCGGCGACCTGGCCTCCACGGTGAACTTGCCAAAGGCACTGCTGACGGTGTACTTGATCAGGGGCTGGGTCGCTTCCACATGATCACGAAGCCAATTGGTAGCACCGCGCTCCAACGCGGCCAGTGCGACGCTGGCGCTGTTCTCCGCAGCAGGAGAGCCATCGACGTAGCCGGCGATGATCTGGGGGATGGCCGGCTCGAAAGGCGTGCCAGCGAAGAACGGCTGGGCATCGCGCAAGCCTTCCAGCAAGGCGCTAACGCAGAGCGCACGCAACAAGCTGCCCACCAGCATCAGTTGGTCACGGGTGGCCGCGCTGAGCAGCAGGTCACGGCTTTCGATGCAATCCGCACGGTTGGTCTGGCGGTGCAGCTCGTCGGCCTTGTAGGTCAGGTCATGCAGCGAGCGGAGGGCGTTTACGGTCTGTTGGGTGAACATGGTATTGCTTTCGTAGTTGAAGCGTTGAGGTGAAGTTGCGAACCATCAGTTGCTCGTGCAACTGATGGTTCTCTTTCAGCAAGCAGCGCGCCGCAGCACCGCGATCACTGCCGGGCGCCGCGTCAAACGCACATGGTCGCCAACCAAGAGCGGCATGACGACGACGTCGAGCGAGCCGAGGGGGAGACTGCGCCGGGTCACGCTGTCATCCACTTCGCTCAGGGGCAGGAAGGCCTTGAGGCAACCGTCCACAAGCACAGGCCAGCCTTCGATGCCCGACACGAAACTCGCGGCCTGCAGCACACCGGTGCACTGAGCGCCAGGCTGCAGGGTGGTCAGCCCTTCCAGCTTGTCTTCTGCTGCCTTCTGGCTGACGCTCACCTTGGTCTCGTCACCGTCTTGGCGCAAAGCGCGGATGGCAACGTAGATCTTCTCGCCGATCTCCACCGGTGCCAGCATCTCCGACTTGTGCAAGAGCGCCGGCAGACCGTTCTCCAGCTCGACGAAAGCACCGAAGCACTGGCCGCTGCCCTGGCTGAAGGCGATACTCGTCACCGTCGCCATCATCCAGGCCCCCACGTTCAGAGTGGCAACCGTGGCCAGCAGTGCCGCGGCCGCCTCCTTGCGAGCCTTGACCATGCGACCGTAGGTGACATAGTCTTCGTTGAGGATGATGCGGGCGCGCTCGCCCTTGATGGTCTTGCCGTCTTCGACCTTAGCCGCCACCAGCTGCGCCTTCACCACCAGCACATCCAGCCGCGTACCAGGGTTGGCCATCAGGTGCTCACGGCGTGCGGCCTTGGCAGCGTTGTTCTTGCCGGCCAACAAGCTGGTGGGAATGAAGCCCCGCGGATTGCCCGGCACGTTGACGATGATGCCGCCATCGGGATGCTTGGCGATGTTGGTGACAAAGACGCCGATGGTTTCACCAGCGCGGATGTTGATGCTCATGGCAGAACTCTTGGCCGAAGCCTTGGCGGCGGCCGATTGCTGAGACTTGGACTGGCTCATGAATTTCCAATCGAGTTGAAGTAGAGGTTGTCGGAGTGCGGTTGTTCAGGCTTGTTCCGCACCGGCGTTCGGCTCCAGCAGAGCGCGCAAGCGCTCGGCCGAATCACCCATGGTGCCCGACTCGGTGAGCACGGAGAGGTAAGGAAAGCCATAGCCGTCGTAGACGAAATGCACCCCGCCGAAGGCACGATTGAGTGCCTGCCGTTCCTCGTCGCTCAAGCACGGAAGCGGTTGCAGTCTCGGAAACGGGGGCGGCGGCTCGTGACCAACGACGTCACGGTCGTCGAGCAGGGGCGCGGTCGTGTTGATATGTTGCTGCGACATTTTGATCCTTTGCAGAGTTGATTGATTGAAAGAGCAGGTCAGTGGAAAACCGATCTGCAGGCAATGCCTTGGTTCAGGAGTGCTTTTCCGCCTCCAACTTGGCCACCACCTGCGCCACCAGGTTGGCGACGTTGACGCGGCGAGTGACCTGTACATACTGCCCCAGGGTGAGCGGCAGCACGGTGACCTTGGCCGTACGGTTGCCTTTCAGCAACGAAGCCGGGTCGCCTTCGATGGCGCTGAGCGGCAGGAAGGCCTTCACCCCCTTGCCCTTGCCGATCTCCATGGTGAAGCCCTCGATGCCTTCCACCTCGGCGGCGCGCAGGTTGCGGCCGGTGGTCTTGCTGCCAGCTTTGACTTCGCTGCCCAAGGCGAGCTTGGCCTGCGCCGCTTTCTGGCTGACGCTGATGCGGGGGTGGTCACCATTCATCTCCGCCGACAGCACGCAGACATCGATGTAGTCGCCGTCCTTGAGTTCACCGACCACTTCCGACTTGTGCAGGAAGCCCATGTAGAGGTTCTCCAGCTCGACGGTGTAGCCGATGAAGTGCTGACCTTCACCTTCGCTGTTCTTCTTCATGCGCGGCTGCATGACACAGGCCTTCATCATGGTGCCGGTCTGCAGAGCCGCCAGGTTGAGCTGGTCCTCTTCCAGCTTGCGAATGAAGACGACGGCCTCTTCGTCGAGCACGATGCGGGCACGCGGCGCGCGCTTCTTGCGGGGGTCGACGCAGTCGTCCGGCAGCATGTGCGCTTCCTTGACGAAGGCCTCGATGGGGAACAAACCGGCGTTCTCGATCAGGTAAGCGCGGCGCGCCTCCTTGTCGCTGCGACGTTCGCCGATGAGCAGGCTGGTGGGGATGAAACCATTGGGGTTGCCCTCGATGGCCACGATCACGCCGCTGTCGGGGTGCTTGGCGATGGCAGCGACGGTGCAGCTGATCACAGAGCCGCCGACGATGGTGATGACGTTGGCGTTGGCGCTGTCGCTGGTGTTCATGACGGTGTTCATTTGAAACCTTTCAGAGTTACTTGAAATAGAAAGTTGAAAAACTAGAACAGGAGAAGATCGGGGCGAAGGAGAAGCTTTCGACTCAGGCCACGGCTGCGGCGTTGCGACGCAGCAACTCAGCCGAGCGCACCTCCAGCGATGACAGCTGGGAACGGTAATAAAGGGCTGGCCGGCCAACGGCATGCTCCAGGTTTTCACCGAGTTCGCGCATCATGGCCCGGTACATCTCGGCCAACTCAACACCGATGACGTCACGTTCAGCCTGTACTCGCTGGGCCTCAGCCTGAAGGCCGAGCGCAGCCAGCACAGCACTGCGCTTGACCAGAATGCACTCGAGCTCAGCGACGACAGTGCGCTTGCTGGGGGAATCGACGTAGTCGATAGAGTCTGCATCGGCAGAGGTAAAGCGGGCAAGCGACTCCCGCAGACGCTGCGCCTCCTGCTCGTAGGCAACTTCAAGCAGCGTGCGAATCGACCGGCCCTGCTGATTGTCCGCAACACCAAAAGCGCGTTCGGCAAGCTCCGCAGCCTGCTCGAAGTACGAGACCCTGGCGCTGGGCTTCTCGCTATCACAGCCCAAGGCAACCAGACCGTCGAACTCCAGCTGGTCGCGCTCCGTGCGGTTGCTCGGTGCCGGCAACATCTTGAAGCTGCCGGGCACGATCCAGCTATCTGTCTCATGCGCTAGCCGCACCGGTTCCGCCGCCCGGCCTTCTCCGAAGGCAGCGAACAACCTCGCCAGCAGCGCCTCAAGGCCGGGCACATCCTCGACATAGTAACAGCTCACACCATCGGCCTGAGTTTCCTCACCGTCGGTGTAGCCGTTAACTTCCATGTCTTGCAGGAATTCAGAAAAGAACTGTCGACCAGCCTTCTGCGGCAGAGGCTCAGTCAATTGCACCTCCCAATAGGACCAGCGGCGCACGAACAGGGCCGAAGCCCCATTGGCGAAAGACATCATGCCAACCACAGGGGCACGAGATTCAGAAAAAGCCTCGCTGCCAAGCACTGAGAGTCGGGTTTCGGACGAGCCTGAGAGCGTCCCCTCGAAAGCCGCAATACCAGCCTTGGCCAACTCAACACGGATAACCGTGCGAGCGATTGCAGGATTGATTTGACTGAGGTCTTGCATGGATATCCTCCGGTTAGAGAACTGATTGAAGAACTGGTATCAGAAAGATCATCGCCGCTCCTGGAGCGAGCACTATCGGTCCCACTAGGTCTTGAGCAAGGCCGCAGCCAATGCATCCGCCGGCATGAAGACGCGGCCTTCGGGATGGGGCCACGGCGCGAAGATCGGGTTGATCACGATTTCATCGAGGTCGGACGGGCGGGAACGCACGAGGAGAACGCCGGCGACTGCCCGAGAGGCCACCTGTGAAGGACTGAGATCGGAAACGGCCAAGTCCAGGTTGTACTTGCTACCGTAGATGCGACGAACTTCAGCCAGTCCCTCAGCCACACAAGTTAGCGGAATAGGCTTGCTCGCACCACGTACTCCGGCCTTCACGATGCCTCCCCAGACCGCTTTCCAGAACCAGAAATTATTAGGCATGCAAAGCAACAGTTCAGCAGCATCCGGTTCGAAGAACATGTGAAGCTGCTCCATGTGGGAAAAGATCGAATAGTTGCTGACCTTCATGGCAAGCAGGTAGAAATCATTGCTGAGCCGGTCCACGTTCACAGGCTGGTAATAGCCGACTTCGTGGGCGAACTCGACCAGGCTGCGACGAGCAAGTGCAGACAAGTGTCGCTGAATGGGGTAGGTATCATCGAATTCAGTGGTCTGGGTCATGTATAACTTTCGAAAGTTTTCGATTTGTCTGTCTGCCAAAAAGGCGAACAAACGATATCGGCTACGGACCTGACACGGAGTTGTGCCTGAAAAAATGACATGAGTGAGAAGGGTGCGTGAAGAGATTTATTGCATCTGCTTAGTTGAAGAGAGTTGAAAGATAAATCTATGCTACGCATCAGCTATTACAAGATCAAAGCAAAAAGACTAGGTATCGATAGCTTTAGCCCTGTTTCTATGTGGTTCTTACGTAGTTGAGCCGAAGTCAAAACTCGCTCGGCTAGCGATATCGAAGAAGAGAAAGCTCGCGAAGGTTCGCAAGCTAACACAAGTTCACTTTACAATTATGCTATTAGCTCAGCTTTTAAATAAAAAAAGCAAATACACATCAATACCACTATTTATAGGCATTTAGCTCAATAAATAATCAGCACAGGCTCTATTTCAATTTTACTAAAATAGCAAAATTTACAAACTAAAACGAATAACAGCATCCGCGAAGAAGCAGCAGAAGCTTTAATTCAAACGCCAACAAAGCTCTCCTACCGAAGAGCAGAAAGGCGCATAGTCGCACTAATTGCTGAGATTATAGCCAGGCGCTATGGGCGTTTTATTGGCACGCCCAATGCTCTATTTTCAATCTTCCAAGATGTTCAAGTCAGGACGTGCCGCGTTCATTTCAGCTTTAAGCTGGGGCGATAGAACACCCTTATCTAAGTCTAGATGCCTGAGACTCTTACATTTGAGAAGACTAGTTAGAGTAGAAACTTCAAATCTAGACTCATTTAGATGCAAAACTCGCAAGTTCGGCAACTTAGCAAGCGTCTCCATACTCGCAACGGGCAAGCCTGTGGTGCGCAAATCAAGATCCTCGAGACGAGATAAAGTAGCAACTGAAGCTAATTCTCGCTCGTTCAAATCTACGCACCGCACCGCAAGCATGCCAATACTTTTGCCATGCTCAATTGCCTTGAGAATTTCCTCAATCTCTAAAACATCTACTAGAATCAGCCCTTTGAGTCGGGACAGAACACCACTCTCAACTAAGGCAGAGGCAGAAACATCACAGTGCAGAAGGTTGAGAGTCTTTAAGTGCTTGAGCCTACCCAAGCTCTTAATGTACATCCTGTCTATTTTACAGCGGTCAAACGCAAGTGAAGATAAGTTTCTCCAACCAGCCAGAGTCCTAATCGATGGTAATCGCTGAGTATGCTTAACCTGAAGAGAATTCAGGGCAGCAGGATCAAAGCGATCGTAAAACTGCGGAACATCAGCAAGAACATCAGATGCATCAAATATGACCGAATTGGCATGCTGGCACTTCATGTGCCCACTAGCGGGAACTTTCTTCGTACCGTATAAGCAGATAAATCCAACCGGCTCACCAGAGGGAAACTCAAACTCACGCCAGGTTCTACCGCCGCGCGAAACCAGCCAAGAAACCGGTTTGGTCTCCTTGGCAAATGGTTCTGTTGGTTTAAGCTCGGTATCAACGGCAGGCAGTGCTCTATCACCGGTGATATGCCTGGTAAGGTCGCTATTAGAAGGCACCACAACCTTGCTTTGGTTCTGCTGCGTCAGAATAAAATACAGAACAGCCATGGTGGCCAAGCCAATGAAAAAGGCAGCGGCGATGGCATAAACAGTGTTTCTATCTCCCCTTGAGATAGGCCCAGTGGTTTGCCCATCGGTGCTATCAAGCAAGTTATCGTTAGTAGCAAATTTATTGATCAGCTTCGGTGGTGCTGATGAATTATTCGAAGGCGCTGAGCCTTTGCGCTCAACGCCAGAGGGATGTCGTAGCAAATTTTCAAGCAAGTCAATAATATCGCCAACCGTTTCAAAACGATTTGATGCCTGTTTCTCCATGCATTTAGCAAGAATCTGGTCAATCACCTCAAACTCTTGGCCAGTACAGTCTTCGCGCAAAATCTCAGGCATAGCATCGGTTTGATGCATCATCATTGTGGCGAGAGCTGTCTGACCTTTAAACGGTGGACAGCCAGTAAAAGCCTCATACATAGTGCAGCCTAGCGAATAAATATCAGAAGCACTGGTAACAGGTAAACCCAACGTCTGTTCTGGACTCATATACAAAGGGCTTCCGAAAATCTCTCCGGGTGCAGTAAGACTCTGTACACTTTGCCCCTCAACACCAAGCAAGCGGGCAATGCCGAAGTCAACTACTTTAGTAAGCTTCACTGGTGAATTAGAATCAACCAAAATCAAATTAGACGGCTTTATATCGCGATGGACAATACCCTTACTGTGAGCCAATTTCAAAGCTGAGCAGACATCTAAAAATGACTGAATAAACTGAGGCACAGTCAGGGGCGCTCCCCTCTCTAATGCCTCTGCCATCGACTGACCTTGCAAAAGTTCCATCACATAATAAGGGCAGCCTCGCGCATCAACTCCCATATTGAAAATCTGCACCACATTCTTGTGCTCTAGCTTAGCCAAGGTCTTAGCCTCTAACTCAAAGCGTCGCCAATTGGCACTGGTAGACTGCATAGGCGTCAGCAACTTGAGAGCGTAGACTCTTTCTAGTTGCAAGTGCCTGGCTTTGAAAACTACACCCATGCCACCTTTGGCTAGAACCGATGTGAGAACATAAGTTTCTCCGACAACGTCGCCAGGCTTATAAAGAGTATTTTCGGGAGCAGTCATTAGTTTGACCAATTGTCTCAAGCACGTATGACTATATCGACTAAAACAAACTAATTCAAACCAGTGGCAACAAACTAGCTCACTTCAAAAGTGGTCACAACTCAGTCACGGATAAGTCACTACTCGGTCTTACCAATTTCGTATCTTTGAGTCATCGATGGCAAGGCTCAAGTGATTTTCCAAACGGAGAGAAAAACATGACTCAAGAATTCTCACAGGGTAGCGACAACTACAACAGCCAGTCACCCGAAAGAGAAAACCTTACTAGCGCAATTTTTCTGGCTGAAGTCACAAGAGATTTAAGAGCTACAAACCCAGTCAGTGACAGGCATAGCACAGGCATGTCATCAGCGCCAGGCGGACTTTCGGATTCTTACAACGGCAGCCCAGTCACAAACAACAGAAACGGCAGCACCAGCGGCTCAGCAACCGAGACGAATACAGGCGCCGTGTCAAGAACTACTGATGAGCAGCTCAACTTCGAAGACGATAGCTTGTTTTGTGGAGAGACCCAAGCCCAAAGAGCAGCCTCGTATTTGAATTGGAATCTGGTGCCGGCAGCGATAGAAACAATAGGATATTGCCAAGGGCAGGCAAGCACACCAAAAAGCTTCACTAATTTTATGCAGAACGTAGTTAAGCACGATACGTTTTGGGGCGCCGAGATTGAACTCGAGT
>JAUPUU010000048.1 GCA_030917395.1 Cyanobacteriota bacterium erpe_2018_sw_21hr_WHONDRS-SW48-000092_B_bin.40 | reverse complement strand
CGACAGTGAAGCCCATGCTGTAAAAGATGCTGATAATTTCGTTACTGATCTGGCTCAGTGGGTGAATATGACCACTCAAGCATCTAGTGCCAGGGGTGGTGACATCGATTACTTCAGTAGCCAAACGCTGGTTGAGGGTACTGTCGTATAAATGGCTGCGTTTGCCGTCGTGCGCTTGCTCGATCTGTAGTTTGGCCTGGTTGCCCAACTGTCCGGCTTTGGGGCGAATGGCCTTGTCTAGAGTAGAGAGGCCGCGCAGCATTATTGTCAGTTCGCCTTCGCGTCCGAGGTACTGCACTCGGAGATTTTCAAGGCTATCTAAGTCGGCCGTGTTATCAATAGCACTGAGCGCACTAGCAACCAAGGCTGTTATCTTGGCTTCGAATTCTTGAGCTTCCATCTTTCAAACCTGAGTAATGTTGAGCGTTTGCGTTGAACTTTTGCTTAGATTAGCAGATGAGCCCAGTTGCTTACCTTGAAAAGCTCACAGTCGTTGCGATTTGCAATTTTTCTAGACAGAAATTGTCATATTATATAAGTGTCTTTACTCGGGACGCTTTTAGGGAGTCACTTTGCCAAGACCTAGATTCAAAAACGCCAAGCGGTCAGCCCAGAATATTCCTACCACTCGCATTTCGGTGATTGTGGTCGAGGGTGAACAGATCTTGCTGGTCAAGCACCGCAAGGGCAATCGGCAATATTGGGTGCTTCCTGGTGGGCGTCTTGAGTATGGTGAAACTTTTGAAGAATGCGCTGTGCGCGAGATGAAAGAAGAAACTGGCCTCGATGTGAAAGTGGATGAATTTGTTTTTCTTTCTGAAGCAATTGCCCCTGATCGCTCTCGGCATATTGTCAACGTCTATCTCACGGCTCATGTCGTCGGCGGTATTTTGAAGTTAGGTGACGAGCCAGTTCTTGCTGCTGTTGACTACTTGCCAATCAAAGATCTGCCCTCGCTTACGCTCTTCCCGCCAGTGGGAAAAACTGTGATCGATTCGTTACCTAGCTCAACCAAAGGATGCATCAGGTATCTTGGCAATCTTTGGGTGTAGTATCATGCTCAACTCGATATCAAGATCCGCATCAGCATAAAAGTTAGGGAGATCCAGAAATGGCTCAGCAAAAAGGCATGAAGAGAGCAGTCAAGGTAGCTGAAAGAGCTCGCAAGAAAGTTGTGGCTAAGAAAGCAGCCGTTGTTCGTCAAGTGAAGAAGCTTGTAAAAGAAGCTAGCCAGGTTGAAAGCAAGCCAGCAAAAGCTCAAAAGGCTGCTAAGTAAGACTTGAAGCCGTGACATTGTTACTTCCTCCAGAGTCTTAATCTGGAGGAAGTTTTCGCTTGCTTACCGGTGCGTAAATGTTATTTACTGCATGCCTTCGCCGAAGGTAAAGATTATTCCCCCGACAGTGACGTCGGTGCCAGGTTCTGCCCCGTTCTCGATTAAGGCGTCGATTACACCCATAGCTCTAAGCCTCTGCCAGAGGCTGAAAAGCGACTCAGGTTCTTTCAAGTTGGTGACCTGGATAATGCGATCGACCCGATCGCTCTCTACCAGCAATCCGCCCTTGATTTTTATTACTTCGAAGCCAGTGCTGCCGTGATCTACTGCGGCTGCATCTTCTTCAATGTGAGCTGGTTCCTCAGCTGCGGCCAATTCTTTCAGGCGGGTAACCAACTTGCCAGTTAGTTCTAGCAGCTCAGGCACACCTACCCGAGAATAAGCCGACATCAAAAAGACGCTCTCTTTGAGCTTTAGATCGTCCTCATAGAGGGTTTTTGGTTTCTGGCTAGAAAGAGCAGCGATAACTCTCTCTTTAATTGCCTGGGCCTCCTCTTCCATCATCATTTCGGCTTTATTAAGCACAACTAGCTGGGGCAGCGAGCTCAGATCTTTGTCGTAAAGAGCCAGCTCTTTGTTGATGGTCTGTAGATCGGCTAAGGGGTCTGCCGAATTGATGTCGACCATGTGAATCAGGAGCCTGGTTCTCTCAACGTGCCGGAGAAAGTTATGACCTAGACCAATGCCTTGCGAGGCTCCTTCAATCAAGCCGGGGATGTCAGCCATGACAAATCCTTGACCGCGTTCTGGTTTGACCACACCGAGGTTGGGCTCGAGGGTAGTGAAGGGATAATCAGCAATCTTTGGTTTTGCCCTTGTAGCGGCCGCTAGAAGGGTCGATTTGCCCGCATTTGGCATGCCAATGATGCCGACATCGGCTAACAATTTCAGAGTCAGCTGCAGCCGTCTGGCTATGCCTGGTTGACCAGGCTCGCAATAGTGCGGTGCACGCTTGGTCGGGGTGGCTAGTTCGCAATTACCCTTGCCGCCATAGCCACCTTCGGCCACCAGAACTCTTTGTTTGTCTTTGATTAAATCGGCAATGACCCGGTCGGTATTCAAATCTTTCACCACGGTTCCTACCGGAACTCTTATGGTGATGTCGTTTCCAGCCTTGCCATGGCAATTTTTGTTGGCACCTTTGACTCCCGGTTGCGCCTCAAACTTTTGCTTGAAGCGAAAATCTACCAGGGTGCTCAAGTCGTTGGTGGCTTCCAGATAAACGCTGCCGCCGCGACCGCCGTTGCCACCGTAAGGCCCACCCATGGGCTCATACTTTTCTTTGCGCCACATCACAGCGCCGTTGCCACCGTCGCCGGAGATCACTTCTATCTCTACTTGGTCTATTAATTGGCTCATTTTTAGAAGATAGCTCCGAGATCTGTCTGATAACTAGATAGATCTTATACTGATCCTTTAACTAGAAAATAATTTATATATACTTAGTTCTAGATCTGTTTGGTTTTGATTGTCTACGTGGCAGATAGAAGAGCTAGCAAGAATAGCTAACAAGAATAGCTGGGACCATTGAGTTTTTTATAGCACTAGAGAATCGCCGCAAGAATACTTATCTAAGACCAGGAGGATAGGACTTGGAAGAAAGAATCACAATCCACGAGAAAGCACGTGGTGAGACCATTAACGTCTACATTGGTGAATACCGCGGTACAAAGTACCTCCATATTCGTGAATGGTACGTTGATAAAGATCAAGAAGAGAAGCCCACTAAAAAGGGAATCGCTTTGCCAATCGATAAAATTCCAGCGTTGAAAGAAGCAATTGATCGCCTGGTACCTGCTGCTGCCGAAGAGTAGAGCTTAAATACTCGGGAAAAACCTGTATGCTTAGCTAGTATCTTGATTAGGTGCGCACCTTAAGCTGAAGGAATATCTAATTATCTTGCTGCAAAAATCTAAAACCGCTTTTTTCGGTATTCTTCCGTTAGTTCTATCAGTGCTAAGTTTGACCTCTGCAGGGGCTGCCCCCAGCGGAGGTCATTCCCTTAAAAAGGCTGAGGAACTTTCTTCTGTAGATGAGGCGGCGGCAATATCGCCCCTTAAACTCTCCACCTTTCGACCCAAGCAAGGGGAGGTGATTGAGCTCACTGTTTTGGCTAAAGAACTGGCTTTAGAGCCCGGTTCTGAGCCACCGCTGATCGAATTTCTCGGCAATAAATATAAGCTTTTTCCTTTTGACACTGAAGATGGCCCCGCTTACCGCGCACTATTGACGGTGCCAGTGGTACAGAAGGTCGGCTCTGTTGTTGTCTCTGTTGGCGCGCTATCAACTCGTGTGATTGTTATGGATGCGCATTACCCGGTGCAGAGATTGACTTTGCCACCATCCAAAAACAATTTCAATATGGCTAAGGGCGAAGAAGAAGCCGTCGATAAGGCAAAAGCTACAGTTTCGCCTGTGCGTCACTGGACTAAGAATTTTAATGCCCCTTCGAAAGCCCGTCTTTCGGCCGGGTTTGGTCTGCGCCGCATTGTTAATGGCAAGCTTTTGCCAGACTATTTTCATAGTGGCTTAGATTACGCTGGTTTCCAGGGTAGCCCTATTGTTGCTTGCGCACCAGGAGTGGTGGTCTTGGCCAGTACTGGTGTGTTTAAGCTGCATGGTAATACTGTGGCAATAGATCATGGACAGGGAGTGGTTTCTTTCTACATTCATATGCAGAAAATCAATGTTAAATTGGGACAGAAAGTTGATGCTGGGCAGTTAATAGGTGCCGTTGGCCAAACTGGTCGGGCCAATGGACCACATTTGCATTTTAGTATCTACTGCAACAATGTCGCTTCTAATCCGCGGCAGTGGTACCTCAAAGCCTTTTAGTTGAGAATTAGTGGATAAAAAAAAGGAGCAATTGCTTGCTCCTTTTTTCTGTTACCAAAGTGCTGTGTTACCTGCGCCTTGAACTAATTGATTCCTGAAGGGGTTCCGAGATTCCGTTTTTACTTGTTTCCTGGTTTCCGGGATTCCTGAACTTTGTAGTTTAGTACTACATGGGTTGAGCTTTGTTCCAGAAGGCTTCTTTGATGGCCTTAGAGGAAGTTGACTCAGAGCTGATGGTTACGCTGGCAGGGGCGAAGAGGAAGACACCGTCACCAATGCGTTGTTGGTGGCCATCAATGGCCCAGCAAGCACCAGATAGGAAATCGACTACTCTCTGTGAGCCTTCGTTGTCGAGCATGTGAAGATTGAGAAGGACTGATTTGCGACCACGAAGATGTTCAACAATATCCAATGACTCTTCGAACTGTCTAGGTTCAATAACCAGTACTTCGCTGACGGCTTGAGCATTGGGATGATCCAATATTTTGGCGCCGGTGCCAGGAAGCATTTGGTGAACTCTTGCTGGCTTCACAGGCTCTTGAGCATGTGCAACCGGATCGAGTGCTAGTTGTCCATTGGTAGCGTAAACGTCGTCGGAAGTCTCAAAAAGATCTTCGAAATCCTCGCGCTCGTAGTTATCTGCAGGCCCAAACCAGAAGCTTTTGAACTTTTGAACGATGCTCACTACTTTCCTCCTTACCCTATTGGTCTAATAAAATTGTCTATACCGCTGATTGTCTATTCTTACGTCTCTACTTTTACGTTTCTTGTTGCCGCTGGGAAAACTTGCTTGGGGCTAATTGCCAAAAATTGCTCTACCGAGCCTAATCATAGTTGAACCACATATGATGGCTTCTCGCCAGTCGTCTGACATTCCCATCGACAGTTCTTTGAGGGAAATACCAAATTCGCGGTTGAGTTGGTCGCGCAGGGAGCTAAGACCGCTAAAGCTCTCGTGCCATAGCTTTACGTCATTTGTTAGAGGCGTAATTGTCATTAGACCTTCTACCTTTATAGAAGGTAGAGCCAGGATGGTCGAAAGATTCTTGCAAAGTTCTTCTTTTGTGAATCCTGATTTTGAATCGTCTGGCAAAATTTTGACTTGAAGGAGAATTGATTGAGTGGTGCCTTTTTGGCAAGCGATGCGAGAAACCTCTTCGGCCAGGCTAAGAGAGTCAACTGAGTGAATTAAGGCAAAGTTGCCAACAGCTTGCTTGACCTTGTTTGACTGCAAGTGTCCGATAAAATGCCAATTTGAATTTAGTGCTACGTGTGGTGGCAGCTCGTCACGTTTTCTTAGAGCATCTTGTACGCGACTTTCACCAAATTCACTAACCCCGAGAGAAAACGCTTCTTCAATTTGAGCATTGGTGGCATGTTTGGTAACGGCGATCAACCTTACGGCTTGATCGTCGATAGCTTCTCTCACTTTTGCGAGATTGGCAGCCACTGCGGAGTTTCCTCTAGGTGTTTGGTAAAGACTGGTTTGGTCAGGCATTTTGCTAGCGAGCTACTTTCGGTTTTTTTGAGCAAACCGTGCGACCAGAAGTTTTTTGCGTTTGTGGCGGTCGAAAAAGCATCACCACCGATGCCACCACCGACGCCTACTATTAACGCTCGGATAAGATCCCTTTGTCAAGTCTCCACAGAAAATTTATCTTTGCCCTGATGGCCCAGTGGTGCTTTGTCAGTGGGTGAAATCTATATCTGTTTTAGCTATTTGGGTTGCTCTGCTTACATTTAAGTGGTGCTGAATATATGCCTTATGCAAAGACCTCTGTGATATCTCCAATGGTGCACTAAATTTCTTTAGTCTAAGGTTGAGGCTATTGCGTAAGCAATTCCGGCGGCCAAAATGGCAGCTGTCTCACCTCGCAAAATAGTTCTACCGAGTGAAGCTTTTTGAAAACCGCTGGCTAAAATCAGAGTTTTTTCTTCTTCGGTGAAACCACCCTCCGGGCCGCCAAGCAGACAAATTCGAATACAGGTTTGGTTGCCAAGCGCGGCGTTGGCTGTGGTTTCTGATTCTAGAATTTGAACTATATTTGGTGCCTGGTCGCGCTCACTCAAAAGCAGATTCAGAGCCCCTTTTGTTGAATCAAGCTCTTCTAGCTTGAGCATTTCTTCAAGGGTAATCGGTGGGTCGATAACAGGTAAATGTAACCGTTCTGATTGCTCGGCTGCTTCTTTTACGATGTTTTGCCAACGCCTTTGTCGACCTTCGCTCTCTTCTTTAACTTTGGCTTTTACTACGGTACGTGCTGAGGCAAAGGGGATGATGCGATCGACTTTTAATTCTGTAAGTTTCTCTAGGGCCCACTCAAATCGAGGACCTTTTAGCAGTGGCAGAAGGCTGATAACTTGATAATTTGAACAACCTTCCCTCTGAGCATCGGTGAGTAGCTCAAGTAATTCGAAAGTGACCAGACTGCGTGCGATTTGGCAAATCTTGGCCAGCCACATATTGCCTCTGCCATCAAGCAGATTGACTAGATCTCCTTTTTCGAAGCGCATGACGTGTTGCAGCTGATGTACTACTGCACCGTCATCCATCTCCACCAGGCTCCCTATCTGCCCGTCTCCCTTTTTAAAGGCCTGCTCAGGCAAGAAGAAGTGAGACAAGCTTTTGCGCTGATTACTACTGCTGTTTGTGTGTCGTTTTGACATTGTCTATTCTGTTCTTGAGGGGCAGATTTGATTAAGTTCGCATCATTCTAGCGGCAATATTGTTTAAAGGCAGCCACAGTACTGATGTTGGGCAAATTGGCCAGGTACCATAGTGCTATAATCACCCTTCGCGTATATTACTGTCAGTATTGCTGCTAGCAGTAATCTGTGCCTCCCTGCCCATCATATGGAAGAGTTGGAAGAGATGGACTTAAAAGACTGGTTCGCTAGCCGCCAAAAGCGTAAAGAGATTCAGGAAGTGATTAAGCAGCCCCTGACAACAGACGAGTACTGCGCTCTCTGGAAGCAGTGCTTCCAATGTCGGGAACTGCTTTATACCCGCGACTTGCGCACTAACTTGGATGTCTGCCCTAAGTGCGATTATCACTTCCGTGTTGGTGCCCTTGATCGCATTGAACAATTGGCCGATGAAGGTTCGTTTGATGAGTTAGATGCTGACATGCGCTCATCAGATCCTTTGACATTTTTTGATACTGAGGCGTACGTCAAAAGACAAGACGAAGCCACCCGCAAATCGGGTTTACGTGAAGCTGTGTTGACAGGTCTTTGCCGTATCGATGGTCATGAAGCTGCTCTTGGTTGCATGGACTTTGGCCACTTCGGGGGCTCTATGGGGTCGGTGGTGGGTGAGAAAGTGACCCGCCTGACTGAGGCAGCCCTTGAGCGCAATTCACCCTTGATTGTGGTTAGTAGCTCTGGTGGTGCGCGAATGCAGGAAGGCATTTTGAGTTTGATGCAGATGGCTAAAACTAGCTCTGCTCTCAAGTCATTTGCCGATTCTGGCAATCTTTATATATCAATTTTGACCGAGCCCACTTTTGGTGGCGTCACGGCTAGTTTTGCCATGCTGGGCGACTTTATCATTGCTGAGCCTGGGGCCCGCATTGGTTTTGCAGGTCGGCGTGTAATCGAGCAAACTATCAGGCAAAAGTTGCCTGCTGATTTCCAAACTGCTGAGTATTTGCTGAAGCATGGTCACGTCGATATGGTTGTAAGCCGCAACAAGCTTAAAGAGACCCTAGCCCGTTTGATTGCTTTTCACAAACCAGCCCCTAAAGTCGCTGCGGAAAAAAAAGTCAGCGGTGAGCCTTCTGCCGCCGGGCGAACTTAGAACCTAACCCTTTTCTTCTCCCCCTCAACATCAATAAGTCAATCAATAGGCTGGAGTGCTATGGCTACTGTCGAAAAAAAACCGATACCACTAGAGTTTGAGCAGCCATTGGCTATCCTTGCTCAAAATATGGAAGCTCTGGAAAAGCAGCTATCGGACAATCCAGAGTTGGAAGGCGATCTTGAGCGTATGCAAGATCAATACAATTCACTCAAGCGTTCTTTGTATTCAAATCTCCGACCAATTGATCACTTGGCCATTGCTCGTCATCCACAAAGGCCTTACACCCGTGATTACTTCTCCACCTGGGATCCAGGCTGGGTTGAGTTGCACGGCGATCGCAAGGGAGTAGACGACGGCGCTATGGTTGGCGCCTTGTTGGAAATTGATGGTATCAAGATGGTAGCGGTCGGTACCCAGAAAGGCCGTACCCTGAGAGATAAGCAGCATTGCAATTTTGGTATGCCACAGCCCGAAGGTTATCGCAAAGCCTTGCGGCTTTTTCACCATGCTAACAAATTCCATTTACCGATTCTCTGCTTAATCGATACACCTGGTGCTTACCCAGGGCTTACAGCTGAAGAGCATAATCAGTCGCAAGCAATTGCCGAAAATTTAATGGAATTGGCAGGAGTGACTGTACCCGTGGTGGCAGCGGTTACCGGTGAAGGTGGCTCCGGTGGAGCCCTGGCCATAGGCGTAGCTAATCGAATTTTGATGCTTGAGCACTCTGTTTATTCAGTTATTACACCAGAAGGCTGCGCCTCAATTCTCTGGCGCTCGAATGACAAAGTATCTGAAGCTTGTCAGGCCATGAAGATGACAGCCAAAGAGATTCTCCAGCTTGGAGTAATAGATCAGGTGATTAGCGAGCCCCTCGGTGGTGCTCATCACGACTATCAAACGGCAGCTGAGAATCTAAAGAAAGCAATCGTGGCGCAAATGACTGAGTTACTGAAGCTAACACCAGAGCAAGTAAGAAAAGACCGCCAAGACAAGTTCAGACGCTTTGGCAGCTTCCGCTAAGAGCTAATTTTGGTTAGTGTTTAATGAGCTTGCTTCTTGGCCTTGGCCAAGAGAGTTTTAGCTGTTTGGCCTTGGCTCGACTTTGGCGGTACTTGCTGCAGTACTGCTATGGCTTCGGGGAACTTCTTGTCTTTCATGTAGAGCTTGGCCAGGCTGACACAAGTGTTGTAGTACTTCTCCGATAGCTCAGGCGAAAGTTTGCCTTGGGTTTTTTGAGCTTTCATCAAACTTACTGCTTGGGCCAATTTGCCAGCTTTTATCAATGCTTCCGGATCGTCTTCAACACCGGCTTTGACCTCAGCGGCTTTGTTCCACGGCATCATTGCCTGGAATTGAGCTGAAGTGAGGGCAAAAACACCAGCTGCACCAATCAGCAGTACGGTGATCAAAATCGGTACAAAGCGAAGGGCTTGCGCTGCACCAGTGGCGCCACCGCGTCCTGCCGAAAAATTAGTCGAGTTGCGGTTTTGATTGTTAGACTGGTCAGCATGTCGCTGGGCGTCTCTATAGGCCGCTACTTGATCAGCGTAGTTGCTACTCATGGAGCGGCTTTCTTCACCGCTTTGACTTGGTGCAGCTCCAGCCGAGGCTGGGTTGGTGGCAATTTGTTGCTGCAGCATTTCTCTAGTTAGCGGACGTTGCTGTAGCATATCCCGCGATTCTTTGCGATGCTGTAAGGTTTCGTCTTGAGCCAATGGACCCGGGGCAATATCTTTGTGTACCGTCTGAGTTGTAGCTACAGATGGTTTCTCCGGTTCTTTCATGGCGTCTTCTAAGGCTTGCGAAAGCTCGTCCATTGTTTGGTAGCGATCGTTTGGATTTTTCAGAAGAGTTTTGTGCACCACTTGCATTAGCGCCTCAGGGAAATTGAGATCTGGCCTCATTTCATTGAGTGGTAGCGGTGTATCTGAAAGATGCATAGCCATTACTCGCACTAATTCATCATGCTGGAACGGCACTTCACCAGTGAGTGATTCATAGAAAACAATGCCCAATGAGTAGATATCACTGCGGTGATCTACTTTGCTTGAAGTGCACTGCTCTGGGCTCATATACGTGGGGCTGCCACATACTGTTCCAGTGCGTGTAATTTTGGCCTGGTCAGATTCTTCTTGTACTAGTCGGGCGATACCAAAATCGACCACTATAGGAAAGTTCTTTTGACCGCCGCGTTCAACCAAGACAATATTTTCTGGTTTGATATCCCGGTGCACTACCCCTTGTCTGTGGGCTTCGGCTAAAGCAGCGCAAACTTGAGTAAAAATTGGCACGGCTTCAGCTGGCGGGATATGGTTTACTTCGGCGATAAAGTCTGAAAGCGGCGTGCCATTGAGTAGGTCCATGGCGATGTAAGGACGGCCGCCACCCTGGGGAATGACTCCAAAATCGTAAATGGTGATGATGTTGGGGTGATTGAGGCGACTGGATGCCTTGGCTTCCTGTTTAAATCGTTTGATGAATTCGTCATCAGAGACTAGATAGTCGTGCAGTACTTTGACTGCAACTTCACGGCCAATTAACTCTTGAACAGCTCGATAGACTGTCCCGGCAGAGCCCTGGCCAATCACCGACTGAATCTTGTAGCGACCCTCCACCACCATGCCAAGTAGCGGATCATCACCTACGGTGACCATTGACGAACCATCTCGTGGGCAGATGTCTTGTTCGCCAGCAGTCTGAAAATTACAAATCAGACAAAGTTTCATACAAATTCGCTAGCGCTGCCAGTTCTTTCTAGTAAGTAGTAAATGACCTGCCAACAGGCTAATTCCCCCCTGCCATCCTTACTTTAATTACCCAGAGCGGAAATCTGCAAACACATTTGTGTCAAAAACCTGATTTAAGACCAGAATATCGTAATTTCGCCTAATTTAATATCTCAGAAATAAGAAAAGCAAATATTAACTGAGAGGGTAAAGCAAAGCTGCATGGGCCTTTACAACTATGGGCGCGCTTTAAATTGCTTCAGATAGGTTTGTGAAGGTAGCAAAGCGTTCGCCAAGCGGACAGAATTAACAGATAAATCCTCGGTGCAAATAAACCGGCAGTTCTCAGGAGACCTAAATTTTGTCGTCCGCAAAAAGTAAAACCCCGCTCTTGCTCATTTTCATGACTGTCTTCATTGACCTTATGGGCTTTGGGCTTGTCATTCCAATCCTGCCTACCTACGCTCAGCAGCTACATGCCTCTGACTTTATGGTTGGCCTGTTGATTGCCAGCTATTCGATTATGCAGTTTTTGTTCACGCCATTCTGGGGCCGTCTGTCCGACCGCATCGGCCGAAGACCGGTTCTCTTGATAAGCTTGGCTGCTTCATTTGCCGGTTACTTAATTTGGGGTTTCTCCACGTCACTGATCTGGCTCTTTGCTTCGCGCATAGTGGCCGGATTTGGCAATGCCAATATTGCTGTGGCTCAAGCCTACATCACTGATATCACCACCAAGGAGAACCGTGCCAGAGGCATGGGAATGGTCGGTGCTGCTTTCGGTCTCGGATTTGTACTGGGACCAGCTTTAGGCTGTCTCCTGGTGCAAAACGGATTGGGCTTTGTCGGTTTTGTTGCTGCTGGGTTTAGTTTAGTCGACTTGATTTTGACCTTCTTCCTTTTGCCTGAGCCAAAAGAAAGGGGAACATTTGGCAAGGATCGTTTTGGTCTGGGCATTGATTTCTATATCAAGAATGTCACCAGTGCAAAGTTGCGTGTCTCTTTCTTGATTTTCTTTATTTCTACTTTTGCTTTTGCCAATATGGAAGCAACTCTGGTGCTTCTAACTAGTAAGCTTTACAACTGGGGCCCAAAAGAAAACGGTTTGCTCTTTGTCTATATAGGTATTCTCATCGTTATAGTCCAGGGGGGAATGATTCGCCAGCTGACCAAGAAATACAGTGAGAAGAAGTTGATTACTGTTGGTTCTTTCTTGGTTGCAGCCGGGCTGTTCCTCACCCCGGTGACGAACAGTTGGATGGTATTAGCACTGGCTATGACTTTGCTTTCTATTGGTTCTGGTATCAACAATCCCTGCAACCAAAGTATCATTTCGAAACTGGCTCCAGAAGAGACTGTTGGCGGTGTTCTAGGTCTGGGACAGTCGGTTTCGACCCTGGGGCGAATATTTGGACCTATTGTTGGTTGTGCTCTTTTTGAGAAGCTCGGTTATCTCAGTCCGTATATCGCAGGCGGGCTCTGCATGATAATTGTTGTAGCGCTGAGCTTTAAGCTGCCTGAAACTGAGCCGGGGCCCTCTGCTGCTGCTTAAGCAGGCGCTTGGCATGGTGTTAAATCTGCTTTAAATCCTGCTTTTCAGCATGGCTAATGCTTGAAAAGTGTGGCCTGGCGCGTATATTCGTGATATATTATTTTTGGCTCAAGTTTTTGGCAGGTTCTTAGTGATTGCTTAACTTCGTCTGCGGTATTTATATCCAGTGCAGTCACAAAATAGGAACAAGAACACAGAACTCACACAGTGGACCTGTTTCGGCTAATTTACGTCACCAAGAGCATCATTTAGGCATCACTTACAAATCTAGAGCCCACGGTCTTAAGACCTTCGAGTATCCAGAACTTAGAGAACATTGATATGGCAGTAAACAAGAAAGAAAATAAATCGTATTCGCTCGGAGCAAACCTTCCCAGCGCACAACCCGAGCAGAAAGATGATGTTCAATCTCGCTATCAGCAAGATTTTAATCGTTATCAAGCGCAGATAGAAAAAACACGTCGAGTTTTTGAGAACTCTGAAGCGGCTTAGTTTTTGATCCGCCCAATTAGACATTAGGCAATCTTCACCTTGGGTAGAAGCCCATGGGCTCCGCACATTAGATATATCAGCTAGGTAGATTGTCAATTGTGTGGTCTTATCTAGGCTTGATATCTAGACTTAAGCTTAGTGCTAAAGAATGTTGGAGGCCCTACACGATGAAGGCAATGGTATTAGCGGCAGGAGTCGGCTCAAGGCTCGACCCGCTCACCTCATGTTTGCCCAAACCCCTTGTTCCGGTCGCTAATTTTCCGGTGATGGAACATTTGCTAAACCTTCTCAAGTCACACGGTTTCACCGATGTTATAGCTAACTTGCATTACTTGCCAGAATGTCTAATCGAGTATTTTGGTGATGGTAAGAAGTTTGGTACCAATATTCAATTCAGAGTTGAAGAAAAACTCAGTGGCGATGCCGGTGGCGTTCGCTATTGTCGTGATTTTTTGGAGGATGGAACTTTCATCGTCTTAATGGGTGATCTGCTTACTGACGCTGATCTCTCCCATATCGTCGCCGAACACAAACGCAAAAAGGCAATCGCATCAATTGGTCTGAAGCGTGTCGATGATGTTAGTCGCTTTGGTGTGGCAGTGCTCGACGATAACGATTTTATTGTTGGTTTTCAGGAAAAGCCAAGCAAGGAAGAAGCGCTTTCCAACTTGGCTTCGACTGGTATTTATATACTCGAACCCGAAGTGTTCAACTATATGCCTGAAAGTGGTGACTATGGTTTTGGCCGTCAGTTATTTCCGAGTTTGGTAAAGGCTGGCCTGCCTGTTCTCGGTGTGCCAATTGAGTCTTATTGGTCTGATGTCGGCACTATTGAGCAATACCAGACTTCTAATTTTGATGTCTTATCAGGTCAATTTAAGGCTAATCTTCCTGGCTACCGTCAAGAAAGACGAGGATCCTATTCGCTTTATTTAGCTGATGGAGCTGAAATCGATAGCTCTGTAGAAATCGCTGGCAATGTCATTGTTGGCAAAGGGGCTCAGGTCAAAGCCGGTGTTACTTTGGCTGGAAATGTTGTGATTGGTGCAGGCAGTGTTGTCGGCGCTGATTGTAGGCTAGTTAACACTATTCTATGGCCCGATAGCAAGGTAGCCGATGCAACCACCTTTGATGGCGTTATCGTATCGCCAGCCGGTCTGGTGCAAGTCGATAGAAATGGTGAAAACAGAGTATCTGCCGACCCAAAGAAGTTAGGACCTGCAAATAAAACGCAGGTCCAAACCCGAATACTAGAAGCGGTTGGATCCTGCGTTTGATCTGTTAAAAAACAACGCCAGCACAAAATTATTAGGTCAGGAAGGACACTTAGCTGCACTTGGACCGGCTATAGCTTTTTTGGGAGCAGCAGCAATAGCGGGCTCGCCTTCAGCGTTGTCTTTCTCAGCTAGCTGAGCGGCTTTCCAAATTTCCATCCAGAGCCAATAGTGAAAAGGATTAAGCTTTTCAATATCAAGGGTCTCTACCGGCTCTAAAAGTGAGAGCCAAGTATGTGGATTGGGAAAGCGTTTGGCGAGGCTGTAGCAGTCTGCCATCCAGAGAACTTGATCTGTTGTTTCTTTGGTGACCATGGCCTTCATCCCCGTCGTGCTATTAGTTCTTTTGAACTTTTGCTTTTCCCCTACAAAGTAGTAATACCCAAATCAGCGGCCTGCGAAACCGCTAGTTTTGGTTGGCACTATACAAATTTTCATTGAAACAAAGGCCTTGTCTTCAAAGCCTGTTGCCAAGCCTATCTTGGAATTTGTTCTCTAGCCTGGGGGCCATTGCATACTGCGGCCACCGAGAATGTGTATATGCAGGTGGCCTACTGATTGACCACCGTCTGCACCAGTATTCACAACTAGGCGAAACCCATTTTCTAGATTTTCCTTTTTTGCGATTAGAGCAGCTTGCTGAAACAACTCACCCATCAGCAACTTGTCGTCTAGCAAGGCGATATTTTTATAGTGTTTTTTGGGGATTACTAATAAATGATGCGGTGCTTGTGGCGTTATGTCTTTGATGGCAAAGCAATTTTGGTCTTCATGGACAAATGTGGAGCTAATTTTGCCGCTGCCAATTTTACAAAATAGACAATTGCCTGTTTCATCGTTCTGTTCTAATTCGTCTATCTGTTCTAGTTTGTCTTTCAAGTGCCCTGTCCTTGTTTAAGTCGGTAAAAAACAAAGTACTATTTCTGCTGTGAGTTTATCCTTATAGGTGACAAAATCTCAGGTCGTGAAATGATAGTGAAATTCTTGTTGATCTGTGGAAGAAAGCCAAGAGAAACTATATAAGGTTTGGAGTGAATTAGATGACAAGTGATGGGACGATTCTACCCCGCTTCGTGCAGTTGCAGAAAACGCTGACCTCATCTCTTCGCCTGAAGGACGTTCTCGATTCGGTGGTGGCGATGTTCACCGAACTAGCTGGCGGCGCCAAGGTGGCAATTTTTCTGGCCGACAACGAAAGCATGTCTTTTAAGCTCATGGCTGCTAAGGGTTACACTGAAGGGTCTCTAGACCAACTCAAGATTGTTCCTTTTAACCTTGAGAGCTTGCTCAAGTATGTCTATCAGAAACGCACTGGCTTTGCTGCCATAGACTTAGCTTCTGCACCTGATT
>JAUPUU010000047.1 GCA_030917395.1 Cyanobacteriota bacterium erpe_2018_sw_21hr_WHONDRS-SW48-000092_B_bin.40 | reverse complement strand
ATCCAGAATTTGTTCTTAATTGGGACGAAGTAAAGTCAAAATCTAAAAAAGGAGGCAAAACTGAGGCAGATAAAGCAACAAAAGGTGCCAATCCCGGTGCTAACCCCGGTAGCAATATAGGGAGGCCAACGATGGGAGCCATCAGAGTGCCGGCACCAGCCGAGCAGGCAGAACTAGGAAAAATCGGCGCACCAAATAAAGTGGCACCACCAGCTACACCTAGTACACCTAATTCGCCAAGCACAGAAAAACCTCAAGTCAAAAACCCAGGCGGCGAACCAATCACCCACAAGATGGGCCGCGTAAGATTAGAACCAGCAAAAGTAGAACCAGCTGCTAAACCTGCAACTCCAACTAAAGATGAAAAGGCGAAATAACATGGTCAATAACGAAAACGATCAACCGCTAGAAATAGCAGTAGAAATATTCGCCAAGCCCAGTTTGCTCAATCAAGCCTTTATTGAAACTCCCTGCGAAAGCAGCTGGGACAAGATGACAGGCAACGATAGTGTACGCTTCTGCAGCCAATGCAGCTTGAATGTTTACAACATCGCCAACCTGACCGACAAAGAAGCAGAATCTGTTTTTGCTAAAGGACGAGAACAAGGTCGAGTATGCGCGCGCCTTTACCGCCGCCCAGACGGCACAGTCATGACCGACAATTGCCCTCGCTCCTTGCGCAAAATTCGTGATGCATCAAGATGGCTGAAAACAAAAATAGTGGCTGGATTTGCCTTGACCCTTTCGTTGTTTACACCAGCTCAAGCAGAAGACTCGAAAAAGAATCAAGCAAAAAACCCGCCACAAAAAGAAAGCTCAAAAGCTACACTCGGCGATGTCTACGTGCCTCCAAAGACAGAGCCGCAGCCAGTGAAAATGGGTGAGGTATATGTGCCACCAAAATCTACCAGCGGCTCAAGCAGTTCAAATAGTGCAAATAGCACGCCAGGAACTGTGCCTGCAAACATGAAAGCACCAATAAAAGACATTCCCCCAGAAACAGGACGCGCCGGTGGACTTTCATTCAGACCAGCTGATTTCACTTCCTACAAAAACGAGATAACTAATTCTCTCCAACTGAAATGGAAAGAAAAAGGCATAACAGTCCCGTTTCCTAAAGTGCAATTCAGAATAGATGAAGCCGGCAAAGTATCAGCCGCAAAGATTATCACTAGCTCTGGAAACAAAGAAACAGACCGTGCTGCTCTCAAAGCGATCTCGGCAGCAGCTCCATTTGCCAGACCGCCATTAGGTGCGAGCCTACCTTATGAAGTACAAGTAGGCGCTGGCGGGCAGTAGAGCTTGCAAAAGCCTTAAGCAGAAGAAATATATACCAGAACCAAAGAGCCTTAAAATAAGCGCTTCAATGAGGCGTGAAACTATGGCGACGAGAAACTGGTCATGCGGCGCAGAAAAGCAGCAAACAAGGTACCTGGCCATAGCGCTAGCTATTTTTCTGCTTGCGCTCAGCTCTCCCGTCAGCCTCTGCCAATCTGCTCAAGCTGGAGCAACAGACGACAAAGACGAAAGCAAAATTAACTTCTCAATTGAGCCAGTCACCAATTCCCCAAGCAATCAGAAGACGGCGACAAAACAGGAATTGCCAGCTTCACAGCAAGAGCAAAAGCTTACTCCCAAGCAAGTTGCAGCACTATTTGACAAACTCAGCCGACTTCCGGCAATAGACAACAACGTCCCAAGGCTGATTTTGCCGACGGACTCCATAACAAAGCCATCGTCCACTCAAACTCAAATTGAAGCATTTCCGCCGTTAGCAACCCAAGAGAAGCCAACCGCTGCATCCATACCAAGCTCGGGCCATCCCTTGACAGTCAACCGCATTAGTCATAGCGGAGCTGTCGACGACCTACACCAACTAACGCTCACTTTCTCTCAACCGCTGATAGAACTATCGACAGTAGGCCAGACCAAGGTTGTAGACCCAGAGCAGTTCGTTACCATCGCACCCCAACCCAAGGGCTCATGGCAATGGGCTGGGACCCAAACTCTAATATTCACACCAGAAGGCGGTCGTTTCCCGAAAGCGACTAATTATGTCGTCACAGTACCTGCTAGCGCCAAGTCTATCACCGGCAATCAAATAGATAAAAGCTATGTCTATCACCTCGATCTGCCAGCAGTAAAAATCGCAGAATTCTATCCGCCAGAAACAGCGAGAGAGAACCAGTCACCACTACTAGTGGCACACTTCAATCAAAATATCGATCAGGAAAAAGTTCTAGCCAAGACACACATACTTTTAGGGAAGCGCAGCTATGCCATAAAGGCAGTAAGTAAAAAAGAATACAAAAGCCGCCTAGAGGCTATGCGCAAGGCTCGGCAGAATGGCGACGAGCTACCTGAGAATGGGCAATCTTGGTTAACGACCGCAAGCATTCTGCAACTGCCAAATGAAAATGACAAAGACTTTGTAGTTTTCGAACCGACAGAAAAGCTGCCAAAGAACTCAACAATCAAAGTGCTCTTTGACAAGAACTTGCCATCAGCAGAAGGGCCCTTAACGAGCTTGGCAGACCAAGAAACGACCTTCAAAACTTATGGGCCACTAGCGTTAAAAACAACGTCTATCGTCTTTGAGTCATCTAGCTGGGTGAACGACTTAACCAAATCCAACGGTTTTCCGGAGAGGAAAACTTTCGAATTCAACAACCTGATTGATAGCAAGAAATTCAATCCAAATATGGTGACAATCACACCTCCGCTTCAAGAGTTTAAAACTGACAATCTCTTCAGAACACGACCAGAAGCTTCGATAACAATAGAGGGTAGATTTAGGCCGCATACACGGTACACCGTTACTTTCGACGAGAACCTAACAGACATTTTCGGCCAAAAGCTAGGAAAGAGAGAGCGCGCAAAGCTTCAATCGCGAGGGCTCATTCCGATGGTAAGCCAGCTCAAAGGCTTCGAGACACTGAGCCCAGACGAACCGCTTGTTCACGCAGTT
>JAUPUU010000408.1 GCA_030917395.1 Cyanobacteriota bacterium erpe_2018_sw_21hr_WHONDRS-SW48-000092_B_bin.40 | reverse complement strand
TGGATGAACTATGACGGCTATCCTGAGTATCAACAGTTGCATCCACCTTTTGATCATCATGTAACTGTATTGGACTTGTTGTTTAACGAGGGGGTCAATGCGCGACTTTTTATGAATACTTTTCAGGTAAACCTTCCACAATCCTAACAAACGTTTCCTTCGGTTACGAGGGATGATGCGCCGGGCAATTGTCAATTTCAGACTTGGAAAAATAAAATCAGTGCAGTGGCTCCATAGTTAGGCATGCTTTAGAATCCAAGACGTATTAGCTTGCAGGTTAGGGACAGACCATGGCAATTTTAGGCTCGGCCGCTGATGAAGATGAAGAATATTTGCAGAACGCTGTTAAGGAGCCGAGCTTTCGGGCTGAGTATTTCGAGGACCTTTATAACCTGGAGTCTGGTAGCTTCTGGTTTCGCTGTAGGAATAAACTTATAGTTTGGGGGCTTCGCAAGTATTTCGGAACCGCTAAATCGTTTCTCGAAGTCGGCTGTGGAACGGGATTCGTTTTGACTGCTATTCAGAAGAATTTTCCGGATCTTAAAATCACTGGTAGCGAGCTGTTCAGAGAAGGTTTGGAATATGCTTACAGGAGGCTCGCTGGTGTCGAGCTGCTTGAGCTTGATGCTCGCAAGATGCCATTTTCTGGACACTTTGATGTGGTTGGAGCATTTGATGTACTGGAGCATATTGACGAGGACGAAGTCGTGCTTCGTGAGCTTTGGAAAGCTTGCAACAGCGGAATCATATTAACCGTACCTCAGCACATGTTCTTGTGGAGTTCTGTAGATGACCTTGCTTGTCATAAGAGAAGGTATTCCGCCCAAGAACTAGTAACAAAGGTTGAAGCGGCTGGATTCTCGGTTCTGCACGTGACATCATTCGTTTCATTCCTGATGCCACTTTTGTTGGTAAGTCGATGGAGCAAGGGGGCAAGTCGGTCAGAATCTCAGTCTGAGCTGAAGCTTCCCTCAGTCCTGGATTCAATTCTTGAGTTGATTTGTGATTTTGAACAGGTATTGATTAGGTCTGGAATCCGTATGCCACTTGGGGGATCGCTATTAGTGATTGCGAACAAGGGTGGTGAGTTGGCGAATTAGTAACTGTAGCTTTGGTTATGAGGAGAGCAACTTTCTTTTCGTACAAAGCTTGCGCCAGTCTCAATGTCACTATTGTCTATATCTTAGATTTTGCTAAAACCTTACCGGGCTGCAAAGTGCTAAGCTGGTTGGGCTTATCTCCAATGCGGGTGGTTGCAAACTTTGAACTCTGTTGTTGATTCTAATATTTTAAGTTTTGACGGCTGCGAGAATTTTTCACCGCTTGAGAAGACCATTCTGCAGCAGCAGGCAAATGACTTCGTTGCCAATACTGTCAAACCTGTAGGCTTGGGGTATTCATTTGTTGTGCCGGTATACAACGATGCCTATTTCGCTGAAGAATTTTGTGTTGAACTGCGTCGTTCAATGCAGGAGCATCTTAAGACAGACAGCATTAAGGATTTTGTGGAGATTATTTTCGTTGATGATGGAAGCAAGAATGATTCCGTACCTACTCTTATTGAGCTGACTAAGAAATTCGATTTTGTGAGAGTTATTGAGTTGAGTCGTAATTTCGGGCAACATGTGGCGCTCTCCTGTGGTTTTCGCGAGGCAAAGGGAGCACTTGTCGGGCGATTGAATATAGATATGCAGGACCATCCTAGAGAGTTGTCGAAGCTACTTGAAGTTATAGAGTCCGAAGATGTCGATATCGTCATCGGGATGTATAACGAGAGGAAAAGCCCATTGATTAACAATTTGACTTCGAGGTTATATTTCTGGTTTTTCAATTTGGTTACTGGATTTGAGGTTCCGCAGGCTACAGCTCCGATTAGAATTATGAACCGGCGCTATATCGACTCATATAACCTGCTTAGAGAGAAGTCCCGTTTCCCTCAAGGACTAGATGAGTGGTTTGGTTTCAAGAAAAAGTATGTTTTAGTCAATCACAGCGAAAGGTCAGACAAGCGTTCAAGCTATAATTTTGTATCTCGACTTGCTATGGCTGTAGACGGCGTATTGTCGTTTTCGGATCAGCCGCTTAAGATCATTTTGTACTCCGGTATGATTTCGGCAGTCATAGCATTTTCCGTAGTTCTGTATTTGGTGGCCGGTCGACTGCTCTATAACCTTTATGTGCCTGGCTACGTTAGTTTAATAACCGCTGTGCTGGGTGTTTTTAGTATTCAGATTATGTGTATTGGAGTAATGGGACTGTACATCGGGCGAATTCTAAGAGAAACACAAGATCGACCACTTTACGTTATAAGAAGGCAGTATCCCCACTAGAAGACTGAAGGAAAATGTATAAGAATCTGAAAAGCGACCATGAATCTACTGCACTAACGTTTTCCACCGAAGACAGTGTAAAGGCTAGATACGCAATCTTCGATTTACTAAAAACCTATCAGGGCACAGAAGGTGAAAAAGAGCGTTCCTTGGGGTTGTTTATCCGAGGATCACTTCTCGCCAGGATTTTAGCGACTGCTGAGATTTACAAAGAGATTGTTGAAATTCCTGGAATCATTTTGGATCTTGGCACGTGGCGTGGGCAAACTGCGGTCCTATGTGAGAACTTTCGAGCTATTTATGAACCTTTGAACTTTAATCGTAGGATTGTGTGCTTCGATACTTTTGAAGGCTATCAAGGGTTTTGTTCAAAGGACAAACCAACTGAACTGCATCGTGAAGAGACTTATTCACTTACAAAGAGCTATGCTGATTTTTTAAGCGATTTACTGGTATTGCATGAACAGAGTAATGCGATGGGTCACAATAATCATAAGCACAAAGTTGTCACCGGGGATTGCCGTGAGACACTTCCAGGCTTTTTTGCAGACAACCCAAACGAGCTAGTTGCGCTTGCTTTCTTTGACCTAAATTGCTACGAGCCTACGCAGGCTGCTTTTGAGGCTGTTTTCGAGAGGCTTGTGACTGGTGGCATTCTGGCGTTTTGGCAGTTGACGCGTGACTCCGTTCCAGCAGAGGCCAGCTTTTACGCTCAGGAAGTTATGAACAACAGTGCTTATCCTCATAAGTTGAAGAAAGTTTCTATCTATCCAGGGCTTTGCTATCTCCAGAAGGTGTAAATTGAGAGTTGTAGTTATTGGAAACGGAATTATTGGTCTGCAGACAGCCTATCAAATTGCTTCTCAGGACAATGATGTTGAGATTTCTATCGTTGGCGACTTCTCACATCAAGGGTGTGCTTCACTTGCCGCTGCAGCGATGTTCAATTCATTTTGTGAGGTTGATGTTTCAACATTTCAAAATGAATTCGAGATTCAAAAATGGCTATTCAATAAAATGTACAATGAGCGCTGGCCGGACCTAATAAATCAAATTCAAGAAGAAAGTGGAGTCTCTATTGCAAGCGGATTTGGGACATTTCTAATTAACAACACTGTTTCTGACGGACTCGAAGATGAGAATTTCGATGCAATAGTAGCTGCGCTTAAGCGCTTTTCTGAGCCGTATTCAACAGTTCGCCCTCAGGAAATCCCTCACTACAAGCCGTTGCCTACACACCGGGCAACTAGGGCTATTTACATCGATAGAGAAGGATGGATTAATCCCAGGCATCTTTTCGCAGCGTTGAAATCGATTTTGCAGAGCAAGCAGCGGGTTACTTTTATCGATCAGCTATGTCTTAGGCTTCAGTTCGATGCTAACGCCGTTGCAATCGATGCAGCAGTGCTCAATGATAACTCCTCAATTTATGGAGATAGATTTGTGCTATGTCCAGGAGCAAATTTTACGAAGATTGTTGAAAACTC
>JAUPUU010000407.1 GCA_030917395.1 Cyanobacteriota bacterium erpe_2018_sw_21hr_WHONDRS-SW48-000092_B_bin.40 | reverse complement strand
CGGCAGAATCTTATAAAAACGAACTGATAGGATTTTACGACCACAGAGACTTAAGGAAGCCAAGCCAAAGGTTAGAGGCAGAAAGAGAGCGGGAAGTTTTAGAAAGGACGGCTGACAAGGCGTGGAGAAGAGAACGCATCTTAATTCAAATAATGGAAGAAGAAAGAGTGAGTGCAAGAGAGAGAGCGACGCACCGTTGAACCAAGGCAATAAGATTCAAAAGTCTGAAACTACCGAGCCTTCAGTACTTCCAAATGCGCTCTGGCCTTGAGTCCGCGAGGATCTGATGGCGAGCATAGTTGCAAGAAATGATCTAACTGGGCAATGGCACCTTCGCGATCGCCGCTTTTCTCCATTGACTTACTCAATAGCCAGATCACATCAGGGTCGTTGGGCGTAAGCTTGGCCGCTTCTTTGTAGGCCTCAACAGCAGGACCAACATAACCCTGCACCATCAAAATTGAACCTAACAATGTCTGAGCCGAAGCCGATTTCGCATCAAGTCGCACGGCTTCCTTAGCTTGCGCCACAGCTTGACCAATATCACCGCTCTTCATAAGAGCGTAGCTAAGACGCTCGCGTGAATCGGATCGCAAGGGATACAAATCGACAGCTTCTTCCAAGTAACGAACAGCGGCATCGGCTTGGTTGGCTGCCAGTAATTTGCTGGAAAGCGCTATCAGCACAGACATATCTTTCGGATTAAGTCTGTATGCTGTGTTCAGTTCTTCTAAGCTGCTATCCTTCTCGCCAAGTTTGTCCAAAATGCGAGCATAATTTAGGTGGAATAGCCCATCGCTTGAGTTAATGGCAATTGCTCTTTTGTACATTTCAGCCGCAGATTTCCAATCATCTTTCATGGTAAAAGCAGCGCCACAATCAGCCAGGGCATCGGCATACTTAGGATCGGCAGCGATGGCTAACTTATACTGTTCTAAGGCCTCGTCGGTCTTTCCCTCTGCGATAAGTTTACTGGCTTTGAGATATGCTCCCTCAGCGGAGAGAAAAGAATTTAAAGACGCTGGAAGATTGGCCACTCGCTCTACTGGTGGTGCACCGAGAACCAGTTCAGTTCCTTTCCAGGCCGATTTCATAACTGGCACTTGCTTTCTATTGCTACCAGTTGAGGCCGTCTCTGACTCGGTCTTTTGCTTGGCGATTGCAAATGCTTTATTGAGCGAAATCATCCCGTCTTCCTGGCGCAGGGCGCTAGTAAGATTCTTCGAAAAGGCAGGGCTCCAAGTAATTTGGTTGGGCTGGCTGGATGAAAGAATGATATAGCCGTTGCCCAAAAGAACTTTGGTCGGATCGAAATTATAAGTTGGTAGTCTCGGCTCAAGAGCCTTGGAACCAGCATCTAAGTCAGCGGCACCGCTATAGGCCGCTTGCAAGACCAATAAAATGCGATCAGAATGAACGTTCTGTTTTAACGTGCTCATCAATGTTTGCATCGAGATACAAGTGCCGTAGATATTGTCTAGGGCGCAATCATAGGTGCACAAATAGGTATTACCATCAGTGGTTGGGAAGCCACTAGTGGCGATAAAGACAACGACGAGATCGTCTGGACCAACAGCATTTCCAAGAAAGCTTGGACCAAGCGCAGTCATTATGCTCTGCCTGGGGGCGTCAGCATCGATTAGCAACTTGACGTGATTCTTTTCGAATCGACCACCATGTGGATCCACTAAATACTGCTCGAAATCCTTGGCCGATTGGGCCATGCCGGTCGCAGCAGTAGAGGCCAGACGGCCTTCCTTAAACTTAGATGTGCCAATCACGACCGCCCATTTTTGTTTGATTGGTCTGTTTGTGCCGCGCGCGTTTGGATTCAAATCTTGAATCTTGGTAAATTCAATTTTGCTTGGCTGTGACCAGGCAGCAAGATTACATGTAGAAATCACGAGCACAATTGGCAATAGCCACTCTAAACGCAGCATCTACTAAACCTCAACGATTACTACCGTGCAAGAGCGAGATGCTTGCTGAAACCATTCCACCTGGTGAAGCCATCAGGCGAACCAAACTGCTGTCGTTAGAATTGGTAACCTGTGCAACTGCTGAAAAGTCATCAGGTAGCATCACGGGCTTTGGATCATCCCAGGATAGTTTCATGCGTGTGGGACAAAGATCTTTTGAGCCCGTATCATCGGCAGAGACAAAAGCAGTCATAGTACGATTTTTGAGCGACTCTGGCGTGACATCCACTTTCTCACTGGCAAATACAAGACCTAATTGTTCAGTACCAGGATGTTGGTCAAATTCCATCCATCCAACTGCTGGAATGGGGTAATCTTTTCCACGAAACAGATAATTTTGAGTGCCATATTGATTGTTGGGAAAGAGAACATCACTCTTGCCTGTAGTTCCTGCTTTCATGACAAGATAGGCATAACCATCGCTTTGCGGAATCAAATGGAAGCGAATTTTATCGCCTGTTTTGAATTCCATTTTATTGTTGCAACGGAAGACCTTACCATTTCTGTCCAGCTCAATCCAAAAATTGATCTGCGGAGATTGAGACGCCAGCCTATGCTTAAATTCAGTCGGTTGAGGCGGAGGCGGCAGTGTTGCTACCTTCTCAACAGGAGCACTGTTTGTCGTAGTTGTCGTAGTTGTCGTAGTTGAAGTACTTGTAGTATTCGGAGAAGCGCTTGCGATTGCGATTTCGCTTTCCGAGTACTCTTTCATAGATGCCACCACGGGCAGTTTAGCCATAGAAATAGCGATAGCGGGATCTAAAGGAGAGACATTTTTGTCAATCCAGGTAGTGACGAAACCAACGTCATCGGCTCTGAACTGATTTTCTTCAAATAGCAGGTGCTCTGAGTTCTTGCTTAAAACCAATTGGCGATTTGGCGTGGCAAGGCGTTCGAAAAGCCGCCAAGTACCCTCAGGACGAATCAATTTATCGGCTGTCCCTTGTAGAAACAAGACTGGCATGTCCTTTATAAATTTGGCAACTTCTAGATTACCCCTCATAAAGAAATCAAATTGCACAAAGTCTTTTGCCGAAAAGTAGGTTCGCATCAGCGGGTCGTTTTTCCACTCACTACGCAGCTCTTCATTAGCTGAAATTTTCTGCACGGCTGCAAAGGCAGCACCATCCATGGGCTTACTATAGTCACCGGTGATAGTGTTCAGAACGGAAGTCTTGGTGACCTTTTTTTCGCTGTCACTCATGGCAAAACGATCGCGCGCCGGCACTGCACAAATGAGCCCTGAAATAAGTTCGGGATAGAGTGCGGCGGCTCTCAACGCAATGGCGCCGCCCAAAGACTCACCCAGCAAGATCACAGGCAGACCAGGGTGATTCTTGTGAATTTGTTGAAGCGTAGCTTTGATATCGACTAAATCGCCGTCAAAGTCCATTCCTTCGCGATTATTGTAGTCTTTAAGTTCGCCGAAGCCGCGCAAATCTGTCGCATAAGTGGCAATACCGTTTTTGGCCATCTCCTTGCCAAAGGCGGCATAACAACCTTTATGCAAACTGAATCCATGGATACATAACAAAGCGACCCTGGGCTTGACATCAACTGGCGGCAGCCAAGAAAGGCAAGGGGCTGTTTTAGCAGCCTTGGTCGGGACGTGTAGCTGCTTGGAGCCGACTTCTGAATCATCCACCGGAAGACTAGCATCATCGTTTTTGGCTAGTGGGCTTGGCGCGTTAGCTTCTGCGAGTGCTTTCGATTCAGCAGCATTAGCATTAAGACTAAAATTGAAGCTGACGCCCAGAACAGCTCCGAGTGCCAGTCCTACAATACTTTTGCTGACTAATATCACTTAGGGCCTCCACTGTCACTTCAACCGGTTGCCCTTAGCTCATCAATAGCTAATAAAATTGGAGTCTCAGTTACGGAGACTAGTCTATCACCAGAATTTTGGCTTTTACAACTACTTAGGACTTTTAGCCTTAGAAACCATGGTCACATAGCCGAACATCTCTAGTCCCAAAATTTCATCGTCATCGTCCTGTTTATACATGTTTGCAGGAAATTTTCCAGCAATTCGAGCAAAAAGAGCTTCATGAAAAGCACTATTCATCGCGAATTTCCCTATCAATAAACTGGTATCAGAATCATAGATCTCTAACTTGTCAAATTTGTCTAGTTTGACTTTTACTGGAATACCAGTAGATTTACGGATGCTTTTTCGCAATCTAATCATCTTTCGG
>JAUPUU010000406.1 GCA_030917395.1 Cyanobacteriota bacterium erpe_2018_sw_21hr_WHONDRS-SW48-000092_B_bin.40 | reverse complement strand
GGCGGCCAGTGAGAACGACATGAACTTCAGCGGTGGGGTTGAGCTTGTGCAGCGCAATCAGTTGCACGAAGTTGTCGGGGTCCGGCGCGTCGATGAACGCGAGGATGTGTTGTTTTTCTTGTGAGGTCATATGAGTATCCGTTTATTCTTGAGGGACCGAGCGGGTTTCACGAACAGGTTTCTCGAACAGGTCTCAATGGCGAAACATACAACCACGAGTTGCATGTGCCGACAAAGAAACGACTGTGCCTGCTGATACCAGAACCAGAGGAGCGGGTTCATATCGGCGAAGGCATTGATTAGCGTGGCGTCAGAGCGTTTTTGCTTGTTCTGTTTTCTGAGGCGTTAGGGTTAGGTGAGAAGGGAATACCTTGTGTCTAACAAAGTGTATACGCGCGGATCAACAAAAGAAATGTAACTACAAATATGGCTAAATTATCGCTCATTGAAGCGACCTTGCAGAGTTCAGCTAGCGCGAGGCAAACGAGACGCACCAGAGAAGCACCTACCACTACATTGACCAGTAGGAAAATGCCAAAAGCTAGACAGCGGAAAGCGCCACCAAAAGCGGTGACACGCTCCACTGTCCAGCTCAAGAGCATCAATCAGACACTAGCGGCTGCCCACCGAGATGCTGATGTAGGCGTAGTCTAGACCCACCAGTTCATGCCCCTCGAAACTGTCGAAGCCAGCAGCGCAAGGATTACGATAGTGCAGCGTCGGCACGTAACCAGCCAAAACGAGCTGGTCAAAAACCACAGCTGCCGCCCTCCTCACAATACCCGGGTACGGTCGAAGCTTGCGGTCGCCATAGCAAGAATCATAGAAACGCACTCCGCCAAACTCGTCGTCGGCAAGCTTCATCACCATACAAGCGGTCGGCAAGTTCGGAGCACCAGCTACGGCCTCCGTAATGCGACCAGGCAGTGCAGCCATCACCTCTGCAACGCGAGCATCGATGTGGGGCTCAAGCAAACGCGCTTGTTCAATAAGCTGGGCAGCCATCTCGCGCTCCCTCGCCGCACGTAGTTCATATCCTGCAGAAACAGCCGTCTCAATCAGCACCCGTAGCGACGAAGCTTGCTCTTTACTCAACTGACTTCTCCTGTTTAGATAGAAGTGAATTGCAGACGATACTCAATTAGCCTTCAGCGGCTGCACCACAGTACCGACAGGCACGCGGAATTCTTGTCGCACAACGCGGTTCCTGGACCCATTATCCATGGCCCAGACATAAAGCGGCGACGTCTTGTCCACTTCGCTCACCGTAGTGCTCCAAGAGCCAGTATCTTGCAGGGCTGCATCCTCAATAAAACGAACTATGTCATTTGCAGGCAATGAACGCAGTGCCATGCTGCCGTCTTCCATGCGTAGCTGAAAGTTGTAGTTGGCGCCGCTTTCGATGCTACCAGAGCCCCAGACGAAAATGCCGGAGACGCCATCCGAGCCGCGCATGGCCATGAGACTGCGCGGCCCATATACCACGTCTTTCATGGGGAGCATAAAGGGAAGGACGATTCCACCAATGACAATACTACAGAGTAAACCACCTACCAAACCGCAAATAGCGCTGACGACATACCTATCGGTATTGCGAATGCCGCAAGAAGCGAAGATGATGGCGAAGAAGAGGCCTACAGCAGGACAAAGCATGAGTGTGTACATGATTAGCTCCTGTTTCGGGATTAGCCGTGAAGACTAAGGGCAACTAAACTGATACGGGCCGAAGCTGTTTGTTTGCCCTCGACGAAGCGGCTCCGCTTACCAGCGCCAGGGCCCCAAGCGGTGCCAGAAGCGCAGCGGCACGGCGAACATGGCGTAGGCCCAGCCGAGCGAGAACGGCATGCCGCAGAGCACCCAGCTGTCCAGAGACAGTCCGCGCTGGAGAGCCAAGCCGATCACGGCGGCGGCAAGCCAGCCGAGCCCGACAACAGCCAGCAGGTAAGCGCGGCTCTTGCGCACTCCGGCGGCAGCATCATCGGGCAGAGTTTCATTCCCATCGCGCACGAGCCGATAGGCAAAGAACGGCCAGGTGACCGCGATATAGCCAGCAGCGATGCCGACGAAGAAGAGGGCAGTCTTGAGGACCGCATAGAAGATGTCCATTGTAATTTCCTTTGCCTTGATTGCGCCACCACCACTGGTGACACATAGAACCCTGACAGCATCAAGCGGAAAGGGCGAAGGACCCAGACGAAAGGTCAGGGGAACGAGCGAGAGAACAAGAAAGAGCTCGCTGCTGTAGCTGCCACGCCGGAGACGACGATGGCTTCGTACCACCAGGAAGGCTCGCCACCGTTGGCAGCCTTGACCTTCTCAGCATTGGCTTGCCACTCGATGGCACTGCGGCTGCTGGCCATGAGAGCCTTAACAGTCTCGATGTTGGTGAGGTCCATTGGTTTTCTCCTAAGGAGATTGATACTTTTGATCCAGTTTTTAAGCTATGTCGACGCAGTCGACTAAGCCCTTTCTGCGATTTACTTACGGACGAAGTAGCCGGCGAAGAAGCCGGCAGTCGAAATGTAGGCCGCTCGAATCGCAAAACCTGGGTCACCGGAGAACGCCTCCTTGCCGCCATGCAAGCAGAATTGCACAAAGAAGCACGAGAAGACGATAAACGAAAACCAAATCGAGGCGCTAACGATTGCTTTTACCATTCGAGCTATCCTTTTTTCTAGCAGAAGTGCGCCACGCACCCGAGCACCAACAGTGGTGCTCGGGTCAGACACGTCGACAAGCAGATCTATCGACTCACTACAGAGCCAAGAGCCACCCCAGTTACTGCACCAACATTTGGATACGCCTGCTCGACAATGACAATGACCGGCCCGTCAGCAAATTACTTCCTGGGCCGTCTCAAAGCATCGAGAGAAATGAATCCACCGGCCTCGGCAATCTGCATAAATCGCGCGACGGTGACAGCGAGATTGCCGGAGCGAAGATGGTGCTCGTGGTCAATACTCCGTCTATGGCTCAAAGGCCGGTGAAATCATCACAAGTCCTCGCTGCGGGTGTCGACGCCAACGGCGAAGCCCATCAATGAGAAGCACAGCACGCCCAGAGCCGGCGCGATCTGCCGATCGAAGATAAGCGCAGCTCCAAAAAGGAGACACAAAAGCACCACACAAATAAATGCCGGCACCATGCGCCCATAGCTCATCAGCCTAGGAGTGATACGCAAGCCAACTCGGTAGAAGTAGATCATACCGAGGAACGACAGAATCAGGGAAATGATCGAGATGATCATGGCCTTTTTCCTTCAGGGTTGGGAGGTACTCTGGGAGGCGGCTGCAGTCTAGCTACGCCACGGGAGAAGTCGGTACTACAGCCAGAGAAGAGTGGCGAACACAGCGCAGGCAGTACCTTCTCAAGGTTTCGAACGGCTACAATGCACCAACTCTATTACTGCACCGAAATGCAGATGCAGAGTTGGTCGAATATGCCTGGCTGAGCATTGGGGTTGTCGGAAACGAACGGGTACTCGAACCGCAGTGTCGGCTCACAATGGGCCATCTGCAGCTCCTCAAAAATCCACGCAGCAGCGCCGCGCAGATTAACGGGATCGGCAAGCGGCTTGGCCGCGCGAGAAGAGGAAGGGTGAAAGATATCTCCCTCATACTCCGAACGTTGCACGAACGTGACGATGCACTGCACCGGCAGTACATCCGCGTTGGCAAAGGCATCAGCAATGCGCTGCGGCAGGGCGCTCAGCACTTCGCTGAACCGAGCCGCACTGTGCGCTTCCAGCCTTCGCTCTTCCTCGACTTCTGCCGCGAGCTTTGCCTGCTCGCGAGCTTCGAACGCCCCGTGTCCGGCAGCAATAGCCATTCGGACAGAAAGACGCAGTGCCTCAATACGCGGACCTTGCATTTTCGCCTCCATAAATTTGGGGTTGAACGGGTACTACCAACTCTACAGATACGACCAGCGGTGCTAGCAGCGATAGCAGCCGCGGCCGCCGTAGCGCTGCTGCTCCCACTGACGCTGCTGCTGCAGCTGACGCCAGCGCATCTGCTCTTCGTAGGCGCGCTGCTGCTCAAAAGCACGCTGGCGCTCCAGGCGCTCATAGTAGGCGCGGTCGCTGTAGCCGAGGTTACCGGAGTAGCCGCGATTGCCGCGATATCCGTAGCCACCGCCACCGCTGTTATCGATCATGTTGCCGATCAGGGCACCGCCGACACCACCGATGACCGCACCAGCGATGGGGTTGTCGCGACTCAGAGCAGCACCAGCAACACCTCCGAGCAGAGCACCAGTATTGGTGCCGGGCATGCCGACACAACCGGTGACGAGCAGAAGGCACAGCAGGCTGCAAGCAGTGAGGATGCGCTTCATGGTTGTAGTCCTTCTTTTGGGTGGGGAAGAAATTGGGCACGTCTGCAAACTCAAGCCTCAGCTAGCTCGAGTCGCTATAAAGGTATCAGCAAGCAGAGGCACTGATGAGGGGAGCTCTGCCACTCAGTGAAGGAAGCGAGAGAAGAGGAAGCCAGCAGCAATAGCGAGGAGGAAAACGAGAGGCATGATGGTTCTAATCCTTATGTTTGCGGTTGAAGCACAGACAGGCACGTCAGCAAACCAGAACCTATATCAGTCGATGATCACGTGCTCCTCGATGGAGTACGAGACCAGTTCGAAGCCACCCTGCGGGCCGCGGATGCGAGCGAGCGCAGTGCAGTAGGTGCGGTTCGACTCCCACACGATATCGGTGGCGGAAGCGGCGGCAAGAGTGGAGGTGATATACGCCTCAGCGCCAGCAGAGCTGCGAGAGACCTTGCGGACATCGCGGTGGCCAAAGGCATCGTGGAACTGCACAACGAATGCGATCATGGTTTTTCTCTCTTCTTCTGGGGTTGAGATAAAAACGGCGAACTAGACGACACAGAAGTGTCGGCAAGTTCATCGATCTAGGCACGCTGTTTGGGGGTTGTCGGGGTAGCTCTGGGGTTGAGGAAAGAAAGGTAACGAGTCAAAACTAGGGCAAGCGCACTTTCGAACGCAAGCGCTTTCTTGACAACTTGATTTCACCACGCCACTTTCACGACCGATTTAATGATTGAGCCGCTTCGCAAGCCAGCTTAGCCAGCGCGAGCTGCGCTACACTTGCCACCACTAGCGGTGGCACTCCAAGCGGAAACAGACCGAATGGATTCACTCCAATCTCGGCCTAATACAAATAATTGACTTTGAAAGCGAGTCTACAAGCAAGTTGTTACTAGTTTATAACTGGCTCTTTGGCAATAGCGCGGTTGATTTAAGGCAATCGAACCAAGGCATTGTTTATTCAGCAACCATTAAAAGCAGCACCACAAGATAGAAACTACTCAAACACGAAAGAATGCTTTCTACTCCAAAAACGCTCAAAAGATTCCATGTCTGATCTATCTATTCTTTGTCTAGGCATGGTGCTGATTTTAAACAGATCAACTTCAATGTCTACAGCGCGTGTGAATTTAATCGACACAGCCTTGTATTGCGGGGCTGAATTCTTCGGCAGAGCAAAAGGAGCAGCCTTTCTTATGAGCGCCAAAAACTTATTATCGAGTGCCTGCGAGCCTGAGCTATAAATTACCTCTAGGTGTGCGGGGCTTCCCTTTTCATCGGTGGCAACAGCCAAGACCAAAGGTTTCTCCAGCAAGGGGCTTAGCTCACGAAGACCCGCCCTCCTAATCTGTTGCTCGACTTCACCAAACCAAGGCTTCAATTGTGCATATTCAAAAGAAGACGTTCCACAATAACGCCTTATAGGCGAAAAGAAGGGATCTTCTTGGCCCATGACAGACACCTGGCCAAGAAAAAAATTCACGGATACAAGAAATGCTAAAGCTTCAGTCTTGTGCATTTGCGTTCGAACCTACTTTTCTCTTAGTGACTAGAGATTGGACCCGGCACTCTACTTATATCAAAAATCTGGTTAATCAAGCCTGACTAACCCAAACCCCTAGCCTTGCTATAATTCCCACTGATGAAAACAGCTTTGACTATTATCTGCACGGCCTTCGCGCTCTGCTGCCTCAGCTCCGAGGTGGCCGCTCTTCCAAAGCAAAACAAAAAGCCAAAAACGCAAGCAGAAGTCTGGGTCTTGCAACAAACTCACGCCGACGTCGGAACAGAAGACATTTATATTGCGCCAGACGCGGTCAAAATATTCAATCGGCGCAGTGGCTATGAGCTTTTATGCAAGGCGCCAAAATGGGAAGTGCACGGCTTTCGTCGTTCTGAAAAACTAGAATGGATCGCACCACTAGCGCTTTTCGACGGCCTCCTCATAGGCAATCCAAACGCTGACCCGCACGTGAACAAAGCTGTCTTACTGCCCAAAGCAACGGGAAAGAAGCTGGGTCTCAACTACACGCATTTCACGCCACGAACCAACTTCTTATCGTCTGTGGACGGCACAGCAGACATAACCACCGCACCAGAAGCACTAGAATTTATTTGCCGCCTTTACCGGTGCCCCAACACTCACACTGTGCCGCTGCAAATTACGAGCTATCACGGCAAGAGAAAACTGCCGAAGTTTAGAATGGAACGCATCGGCCTTGATATTGGCAGCGATTTGCGCAACGGCCAGATCACTGAACTAACCACCCAGACTTGGAAAAAAATCCCCTACACTGCTGACATTTTTGCACTTCCCGTGAGCTACAAACGAACTATGAGCTTACCGCAGGTGACATATTCAACAGCCATGAAAGATCAATTCGATGAAATGTTCCGCGACGGCACGGGTTTTCGCAGTGATATGCACTGAGGCAAAACAACAGATAATCCGTAAAGCGCTCCAGTAAATCACCCCAGCATCTGCTCCAAATAAAGCCGCACAAGCTCATCAGAAGGGGCAGGGCAGACAATGCCGAACGGTGACAATATGCTCTTTGTATTTCGATCATCAAAGACAACATCGGTGGCTTGAAACAGATCCATCGTGCGGAAGAATTCGAAATCGCTGCCGGTAAGTCGGCAAAGGGCCATACAAGCAGCAGACTCTGCACCGCCAAGAATAGAAACACGACTAAGTAGCTGCTTCTGAAACTGGCTAGGCGAGACAATCTCTAAGCCTTTCCCATCACCACTATTAATTGCCTGCATAGCAGCCAGCAATCTTTTCAAAGTCAGACTCTTAGAATTAGCGATGTGATAGGTATCAAACTTACTGCTAGCCATGGCCGCCAGAGAAAGCTTGATTACAGCCTTAGCAGCGTAGTCTACCGGTGTAATATCAACGCTAATATCGTCACTCACTTGAGGAGCACAACCCAAAGAAGAAAGTCCGTTCACAAACAAATCAAGAAAATCGTGATCAGCACACTTTCCTGTGACACTGTCGCCAGTAATTAGACCGAGGCGATGATAGGAAATCGGGCCGGCCTTGCCGCCCAGGCTACGTAAAAAGACTTCAGCAGCCCACTTGGTTTGAGCATAGCCGCCATAAACAATGATAGTATCATCTAGTTGATCAGATTCAAGCAAGACGCCATGATTGCAGTCTGTAGCAACAAACACTGATAGGGTGCTGATATAGTGCAGACACTTACTGCGGCCACTACAGAGAAGACGCGCCACCTCTTGGGTGCCCACCACATTAGACTGTCGCAACTCGTCATAAGAAGCCAGGTTATTAACCTGAGCAGCACAATGATAGACAGTATCAACCTGGTCTGCTAGCTCATTCCAAATCAGATCATTGAGACCAAATTGCCGAGCATCAACTGTGCCGCAAATAACTCGCAAGCGCGACCGGTCGCCAACCGCCAAGCCATGCTTGCCTAAAGCTCTCTCAATGCGTTCGAATCCAGCTTCTTCAGAATCAGCCCGAACGAGACAATAGATCTGAGCATTTGTGTTCTCAAGCAATTCAGACAAAAGTCGAGCACCAAGAAAGCCGGTGGCACCAGTCAAGAAAATATTGCCTGGCTGCTTTTCCTGCACTTGCTGGCGCTGAGCCGCTCGCTCTAGCATTGCTTCAAACTCAGCCGACAAGCTAATATCTTGACGAATAGCAGAGCACAGCATTCCGCCAGAGGCAGTCAGCGACTGCTCACGAGACAAATTATTGAGCACCGAAGCAAGTTCCGAAATCAGCGGATGAGTAATCAAAAGAGTAGGCGGCAAAGCCACACCTAGAGCGGAAGCAACCACACAGGCTTCTACTACAGCGAAAGAATCGCCGCCCAGATCAAAGAAATGATCATCTTTGCCAACACTATCTACACCAAGAACTTGCTTATAAACCTGGGTCAAAAGACGCTCGGTGGGCGACAATACAACGGTTGTCGAGCCAGAAGCAAGAGAACTAGACGCAGCAGCTCCAGTCACTTCACCGCGAGAAACCGCATCCAATTCTAGCTGCCGCGCACGCAAAGCGCTGAGATCGACTTTGCCAGTCACAGTCAAAGGCATCGGATTCAAGACTTCAATGCGCTGGGGAAGCATCCATTTAGGCAGCACCTGAGCAAGATGCTCCCTCAGTTCCACGAGATCTAAGCGCCGACTTAAATCCATACCCAAACTCAAATCAAGGTCTAGATCGGCTTCCATGTCAGCATTCGAATAGCGGCCAGATTCAAGGCCCGAATCGTTGTTGGGCTCAACAAAGGCAACCAGAATCTCGCGAGCAACACCACCATTAACAGGGCGCTTGAGTACAGCGGCGCGCTTGACTCCGGCAAACTGAAGCAATCTTGCTTCGATTTCCTCAGGCTCTACCAGCATGCCCCGCAGCTTCACCTGCCTATCGGTGCGGCCGAGAAATTGATACTGACCGTCTTCAGTGCGCGTCACCAGGTCACCGGTGCGGTAAAGTCTTTCGCCAGTGAGAGGATGCTCAATGAACTTCGCCTCGGTCAAATCAGGGCGATTGAGATAGCCGCGGGCCAAGCCAATGCCAGCAATATGCAGCTGCCCAGGCTCACTTCCATCGATTTCATTGAGGTCCTCGTCGAGCAGATGGTAAGTAATCCCCGGCAGGGGCAGACCAATTAGCGGTCGACTCCAATCAACTCCACACTGACCCAGACTGGTACAGACAGTAGATTCTGTGGGGCCATATACGTTGACTAGCTTTACTTTGGCGGCAAAACCACGCACTACATCTAAAGCACAAGCTTCACCACCAATAACAATAGTTTTGAGAGAAGGCGGCAGCGCAGCCGGGTCTAGCAATCTCAATATCGACGGGGGAATATCTACATAGGTGATGGCACGGTCGGCTAGAATCTGCTCTAAGCCATTGCCGGGCTGCAAGCGCTCGGCAGGCTCAATGCAAATGGCAGCACCACTGAGAAAAGCAGTGCCAAGATCTGATACAGAAGCATCAAAACTAGTAGAAAGATACCAGAGGGAACGGCTTTCGCTGTCCAAATCGAAGGCAGCAATTTGAGCATGCAAGAAGCTAACGATGCCCCGATGAGTAACTAAGACGCCCTTGGGGCGGCCGGTTGACCCAGAGGTAAAAATCAGATAGGCCAGATCATTTGGGCCAACAGCAGCATAGCCAAGCGATTGTCCAAGCTCTGATTGCTCCAATAGCACTTTCAGATCGAGAACTTTCACTCCAGCCATATGAGCGAACGCACTGCCTCGGCGGTTTGCCGAGGAGGCCGCCACAGCACTACTGACCAATACAATTTTGACGCTGGCCTCATCAGCCATATATTGCAGACGCTCAGCTGGCAGCACTGGATCCATCGGCACAAAAGCAGCACCAGCGTACCAAATAGCGAGCATGGCACAAATGTAGTCGGCCGACTTCTCAATTGAAATGCCAACTAGATCTTCTGGCTGCACACCTTCAGATTGCAATTTCAAAGCAATTGATCGAGCACGGTGAGCCAACTGTGCGTAGGTAAAGACAACTTCTCCAGCAACGATTACAGCAGCATTGCCGGGATACTTCGCCACAATAGACTCGAAGGCCGGAATGAACAGGGCGTGATCTACTGCAGAAGAATTTGCATTACTCAAAGCTTGTATCTCTCATGCAGAGCCGCTGCCGACATAGCAGTCATCAGCACTGGGTCAACGGCACTGCGATCTTCGGCCTTCATTTCTGGCAAGCTATCAAGCAAAGCTATTACTTTCTTCTGATCGAAATAAGGCACCGACTGAAAATTCTTGCTGCGCAAAACATCTTGTAACACTGAGTCGGCCTCACTATTAGAGAAGCGACTGAGGGGCGGAGCAACGAAAGGATGCTTCTGTCTTTCATAAATAGTTTTGCTAATAACCGGCTTCACGGCTTCGCGCAAAACATATTTCTCGGTTGTGCCCTTGATTTTGAGAGAAAGCGGCAGTTTGCGCACAAACTCAAAGAGATGATGGTCTAAGAATGGCAGACGGCCCTCAATAGAATTAGCCATCTCCATGCCATCACCCAGGGTGCGCAAAATATAATTTACCAGAGCAGTTTTAGACCACAAATAGAGCGACTGATTGACGCGGTTGCGACCGGCCAGTTGGCCATCTATATCGAAGCAATCGATAAGTTCACGGTAAGAATCCCGGCCAGCAAATTGCTCCTTAAATTGATCTGTTAGAACAGCACAAAGTTTATGACCGAGGGTACCTTTAGCTTCTAAAAAGCCTGGCACATAACCAAGTTTTTCCTCTACCGCGGCAAGCGAAAGTGACTGGCCATGCTGCAACATGATGCCGGCCGAAGCTTTGTTAGTGGCATGCAAATTGGCAAGCAAATTCTGGCGACCATCAGACTTAAACAAATCGCTGCGCAAATGGGGATATCCAGCTACTACTTCATCAGCACCTTCACCAGTGAGAGCGACTTTATAGCCACCTCGGCGAATGGTCTGGTTCAAAATGTACTTGGCCGGTAAGTGTCCATTAACGGCAAAGCCTTCACTGTAATAGACAGCATCTGGCAAACACTCAATCAATTGCTTCTGACTGACATAAATTGGCTCAAAGTCAGCACCGGCAAAGTCAGCCATTTCTCGGGCAATGACCTGCTCATCATAGCTTTCTTCTTCAAAGCTAATTGAATAGCACTTGAGCGGCTTAGGGTGATGTTTCATGGCCAAGCCAACCACAGCGCTGGAATCAAGACCGCCGCTGAGGTGGGCACAAACAGGGGCTTCGGCTCTAAGGCGAACACGCACAGCGTCTTCTAACTTTTCACCAAATTCGGCAATAAGCGACTCTTCGCTAAAACTAGAACTAAAAGCACTCGATCCACCTTCAAGAACGTCCGCTTCTAAGCCATAATCAAGATCCCAATAACGCTCAATAGTGACGTTAGGGCCCCGGGCAACTAAAAAATGACCAGGGGGAAGTTGATTAATGCCAGCAAAAAGGGTGCGGTCAGGCAAGACATACTGCATATTGGCCGAATGGAAGAACGATTCCTCATCCCAATTTGCAGCAATCCCTGTGGCAAAGATTGCTTTCGCTTCTGAAGCTAGATGCAGGGTGCCATCTTTAAGGTGATAAACAATTGGTTTGATACCAAAGCGATCGCGAGCGACAAAGAGCTGTTCCTTGCGCTCATCCCAAACAACTAAAGCAAATTCGCCGCGCAAATGCTTCAGACAATCGATGCCGTACTCTTCATATAGATGCAAGGCAATTTCACTATCGCCAGTGGTCTTAAACTTGTAGCCTTTAGCCTGAAGTTCAGAGCGGATGCGTTCAAAGTCATAGAACTCACCGTTAACTATCATATGAATACGGCCGTCTTCGCTACTAATTGGCTGGGCACCAGTGGCAATACCAACTGTTGCTAAACGAGTATGACCAAGAGCAACAGTACCAGAGGTCGAAATATAGAGCCCCTTGCCGTCAGGGCCGCGATGGTTGATAGCATTGAGAGCCGCCATCACTACAGGTTCAGATACGGTTGCCCCGCTATCTCGGGCGCCGATATGAACTGCAAAGATTCCACACATTTACTAATCCGCCTGTACTTTAAGTTGCCCGTTTAATCCCAGGGTGCAAAGAATGGCTTGAGAGACTCACTTTCTTTTGAGTTGGCAAAAACCGGAGCATACTTTTCGAGAGTGTAGATGCCGTCAACCAGGTTGGAAATGTCGAGTTTTCCACTCGCCAATAAATCAATGGACTCTTGGAAGGAGCCATAATTGACCAGGTGAAAGATTGGTTCTTTCTTGATCACTTCATTCATGCGGAAGCTTACCGCATCATGGTTGCGACTCTTCAGAATGATTTTGCCGCCTGGTTTTACCTTGGCCACCAGCTCGCTGAATATTTCAGTATTGATAGCAGTTTCAATGACATAGTCATAGGAGCTGTCTTCTAATTGGCCTTGTTGAGTAGCTGGATCGTAAAGGTCAATATTTTCAAAGCCATATAAGCGCATAATTCTCTGCATCAATTGAGAAAAGCGATTAGCGCCAAATATCACCCCTTTTTCGCTGGGTGAGATACCACTTTTGAAGACAGCAAGCGAAGCGGCTACAGGCTCAGCGTAAGCGGCTTCAAGATAAGGCATGGCCTGAGGAATTTTAAAGATTGCCTCTTCTGGCACAACAATGTAGCCGGCAAAACAACCGTTGCGGTCTATTCCTATAAACTCAGCTTTAGCGCAGGCCCCTTGAGCGCCTTTATGACAATGGGCACACTTTCCGCAAGAGAGTAAGGGATTAACACAAATGCGATCCCCAGCCTTAAAACTGTCGGTCTGGGCGTCGCTGACAATACCAGCAAACTCATGGCCTAGAATCAATTGCTCTGGTGTCTTAAGCTTTCCTTCGGCGGCATAAAGGTCTGTACGGCAAAGACCAGCCAGCATAACCTGCACAATGACGTCGCCATCTTGGGCTAATTGAGGCTGCGGAACACTCTTCACCGAAAGTGAAGAACCGTCTTTTAGAATTGCCTTCATTTTTTCTGACATTTATTACTCAGACTTTTTCACGGATCTTGGGCATCTCTGCCTGCGACTTCTGGCTGGCCAGCTAAAGCAATTGTCTATGGTCGTTCAATCGAGCAAAACTAGCAATCTAAATAACACTCATTTATTACATTAACCTTCCAGCAGAATTCTGCTGGGTCTTACCCAGTTTTTTAAATCAGCAATCTCATCGCTTCTTTCTGTACTAATTAGAAGCGATTCAAAGGTGCTCAATAAAATTGGACCATCACCATGGAAGGGATGCACCTTCAATATTTCGTAGGCAATTTCCAAAAACCTCTCGGCAGTCTGATTGTCACCAAGGGCCATATATTCGCAAGCAAGATTGTTCAATCCAGGAATACTGTAACCGAATGTAGGATAGAGACCGCCTTCGTGACCGCTTAGAAGAGCCGCGCTAAGCTGTTTTCCTTCCTCCACTCGACCCTGGCGAAAGCAAACTATGGCTTTGTATAGCAAGCATTGCACATAAACGCCAATGCGACTTTCAGGAACAATATAAATTGGTTGCTGTACTTGGGTGCACAGCGCTAGAGCTAAATCGGCATCACGTTCACAGGCTGCTAATTCGCCTTTATGCAAATGCACTTCGAGCAAACTAGATAGTGGATAAGCGCGGCCAGACTGCTCGCCACCCTTGGCGGCACCCCATATTTGCAAAGCCTCATTGGCCAATCTTTCAGCACCATCAAACTCGGCCTGGTGCAAATAGACCATGGCTAAATTGTTGAGATATACAGCTGCTAAGGGATGCTTTGCTTGCCTGGGGTTTTTCTCAATGCGTTCAATAATTTCGCCGTACAAATTTTCGGCTTTGTGATACTGACCTGAAGCCATATATGTCAAAGCCAGATTCGATTGCAGTGTATAGAAAGTCCAGTCTTTGCGACAGGGCATACGCTTCCACAGTTGCAACACCGTGCTCAATATCACTTCGGCCTGGCGATGACGCTGCGACTTAATCAGACTAGCCGCCCGCCACATGGCGGGGCTAGCGACAATGCTCGCGGCAAACGTGTAAAAGAAATATACGCTCAGGAGTAGATATAAAAACGCACCGAGATAAATGCCGCTGAAGAACATCTCGTAGGTCAAGATTGGCATGGCCAATACACAGAAGACCTCAAAGAGCCACATCACTGCGGCTTGAATAAACAATCCAGGCCGCATCCCAGACATTGTAGATTGCGGCTTCAAATTGAGGCTAGGAAGACTAGGAGAATTTTGCAAACTGCTCACTGTGTCGCTACCGGTCGCTAACTAGCGTCAACATTGGCTTTTTATGGGCTTTCTCGTGAAAATACCAACCCATGTGCCATCGCTGACGAATGGCTCGACTTCCTCGATTTTAGCAACAATCTCAGCCGCCACTCAAAATTGATTTTGAACGAAAACTAAGAAAAACCTCGCGCTACTTAGCATTGGTATGCCTCTATTGCCAAAACCGGCAAGACGATGACAGGGGCGACAACAGCGAATTTATTACCAGTTGTAAAGCAGCGCTCTGCAACATTACTTGAGATGCCATACAGAGAGAAAAGAGTTAGTTATTAGTTCTCTTTCCACCCCAACAAATCTTTGAGCAATAACTTCTAAGTCTATCTAGCTCTCTACATCAAGAAAATTACTCAGACAGCTCAGCTGCCTGGGGCGTTTACGCGATGAGAACTAGAGAGCTGAGGTCACCAAAGAGCGTTGGTTCTTTATCTTCTCTCTCGGAGCAACGATAAGACACAAAAGGCATCCATGAACCCCGAACTTTCAACAATTCTGAAGACTGCGCCGCCCCCCGTACAAGCGACGGTACTAGGCAGCAACATTCTGGTCGTGGTTGATATGCAAATGGGCTTTGCCGCTGCACTTGAGCCCTGGCTACTCGACGCCGTCGAAGCAGAAGTGCGCCGCGCCAACCAGGACTCCTGGTCAATCGTCGCCCTCGAATTTCTCTGCGCCAACCCGCTGCGTTTCTACGGCGATACCCACGACCGAGTCGTAGACGCAGCGCGAACCAGAAAGGAAAAAGCAGACGACCCGCAGCGCTTTTTCATGCGAGCGAAAGCTCAAATGGACGGCAGCGAGCGGGTACTCGATGTTTGCCTCAAGGAGGGTTACCAACCCCAACTGTTTCGTGTCTGCGGTGTCAAATCGCGGGCATGCGTAGAAGCAACTGCTGTTGGCCTGGCCACGCGCTTTCCCCGCAGCAT
>JAUPUU010000046.1 GCA_030917395.1 Cyanobacteriota bacterium erpe_2018_sw_21hr_WHONDRS-SW48-000092_B_bin.40 | reverse complement strand
GTCAACATTACGCCACAGGTTGGTGGTCAGTTGCTGAAAGTGCATTTCACTCAAGGTGAATTTGTCAAAAAAGGTCAGCTCTTATTTCAGATAGATCCGCGCTCATATCAGGCATCGCTGGCTCAGGCTGAAGGCAATGTTGCGCGGGATAAGGCGCAGGTCGAAGCTGCTCAAGCAAATTTAGCTCGCGACGAGACTATGATCGGCCAGGCCTATGCTAATTTGCGCAGAGACCGGGCCCAGTCTCAATATACTGATGTGCAAGTGACGCGCTATGCAGAATTAGTGCGGGAAGGCGCGGTCTCTAAAGAGCAGAGCGATCAAATTAGCACCAGTGCAGCTCAAGCTCAGGCTACCATCGATGCCGATATGAAGATGGTGGAAAATGCTAAGGCTGTTACTCGTGGCGATAGAGCTGCCATTGATACTGCACGCGGAAACCTGCGAGCTGACCAAGGTTTGGCTGATCAAGCGCGGCTGCAGTTGAGTTGGACCAAAATTTATTCACCCTTAGATGGTCGCACTGGCAGCCTCAATGTCTATGAAGGCAATGTGGTATCACCCAATTCTTCAACTCCGTTGGTTACTATTGCTCAAGTTAATCCTATTTATGTCACTGTAACAGTGCCAGAACAGTATCTCAATGACCTGCGTCGCTCTCAGGCCGATGGCACCTTGAAGATTCGAGCTTTGGTTGAAGGCCGTAAGGCTGAGGCGGTGAAAGGCCATATTTCATTTATGGAGAATACAGTAAACACCAATACCGGTACAATTTTGTTGCGTGCTAGCTTCGATAACGCTGGGCATAAGCTCTTTCCTGGTCAGTTTGTTGATGTGGTAATTTCTATGCCACCAGCGGGCAAGTCAGTGGTGGTGCCGGCCCGGGCCGTGCAGACTACACAGCAGGGTCATTCTCTCTATGTGCTTAAGCCAGATAATACCGTTGACTTGGTGAAGGTAAAACTTGGTCAGAGTTCTGGTGAATTTATTGCTGTATTAGATGGTCTCACTGTCGGTCAAACTGTTGTAACCGATGGCCAGTTGCAGCTCAGTCCTGGCTCCAAGGTCAAAGTGCAACGTGACACTCAGGCTCCTGATGTTATAGGCAAATGAACCTGTGAATCTCTCGCGCCTCTTCATTATGCGTCCGGTAATGACGACACTATTGATGGTGGCACTGGTAATTTTTGGTCTGATTGCTTATATCACTTTGCCTGTTAATGATTTGCCGGCGGTTGACTTTCCTACCATAACCGTTAGCGCCGGTTTGCCCGGTGCTAACGGTGAAACCATGGCCTCAGCTGTGGCTACTCCTTTAGAGAAACAGTTTAGTGGCATTGCTGGTTTAGAGTCGATGAATTCTACTTCTGCCACTGGTATTACTTCGATTACTTTGCAGTTTGCTTTAAACCGCAGTATCGATGGTGCAGCTCAAGATGTGCAAGCCGCTATTGTGGCTGCCCGGCCCTGGCTGCCGGCGAGCATGCCCAGTCCGCCTACTTTTCGTAAGGTAAATCCTTCTGATTCGCCGATTCTTTTTGTTGCTCTTAGCTCTAAGACACTGCCGCTTTATACCGTTGATGAATATGCTGAGAACGTCATTGCTCCTCGCTTATCAATGACTTCTGGCGTGGCACAAGTGCAGGTGATGGGCTCGCAGATTTATGCGCCCCATATTCAAGTAGATCCGCGCAAGTTAGCTGCCTACGGCATTGGCATCGATGAAGTGGCCGCGGCTGTGCGTCAGGCCAATGTCAATTTGCCTACGGGAACACTACACGGTCCTGATACTTCGTATAACATTCGAGTGAACGGGCAGCTCTTTAACGCTGACGCTTTCAAGCCTCTCATTATTGCCTATCGCAAGGGCGCGCCGGTGCGCATTCGCGATATTGGCACTGTGATTGACAGTGTGCAGACCGATAAAGTGGCAAGCTGGTATAACGGCCATCGTGGCATCATTCTTACTGTGCAGCGCCAGCCGGGCACAAATACTATCGAGATTGTTGATGATATAAAGAAGATGATGCCTAACTTCAGGGCAATACTGCCTGGGGCTGTCAATCTTGAAATTCTCTATGACCGCAGTATTTCTATTCGACGCTCGGTGGGCGATGTCAAAGCCACTCTAGTGATCACCGTTTTCTTGGTTGTATTAGTAATAGTGCTTGCCCTTGGTAGTTTGCCTACCACTCTAATAGCCAGTGTCACTCTGCCCATTGTCTTGATGGGTACCTTTGCTGCTATTAAGCTCTTTGGCTTCACCCTAAACAATATTTCGCTTATGGCACTTACCCTGTCTGTTGGTTTCATTATTGATGATGCCATTGTGGTATTAGAAAATATTGTCCGTCATATTGAAGCTGGCGAACCGCCCTTGCTTGCTGCTGTTAATGGTTCGCGTGAAATTGGCTTTACTGTTGTATCTATGACAGTATCTTTGATTGCTGTCTTTATTCCAATATTGTTTCTTGGTGGCATCATTGGCCGTCTATTCTTTGAGTTCGCTGTCACGATTTCTGTCGCTATTTTGATTTCCGGCTTTGTCGCTCTCAGTCTTACCCCTATGCTCTGCGCGCGCTTCTTGCGAGCTGGCAGTAAGCAAAATTGGCTGCATAGAATTTCAGATAGTTTGTTTGGTCATTTGCAGGCGGCCTACGATTTTACTTTAAAGCCAGCTTTGCGTCATAAACGCTTGGTTCTGCTTAGTTTTGTTTTGATGCTTGTGGCCACAGGGTATTTGCTTAAGGAAGTACCTAAGGGTTTCATGCCCACTGAAGATACCGGCCAGATTTTCGGTATGACTCAAGCAATTGAAGGTATTTCATTTACTGAGATGGTTAAGCATCAGCAGATGCTAGCTGATATTGTCCTGAAGAATGACAGCATCCGTGGCGCTATGTCTAGCGTTGGTGCCAGTGGCCCCAACCAGGCTGTCAATCAAGGTCGTATTTTTATGGTTTTGAAAGATAGGGCAGACCGGCCTGGTCATGCCTCTCTTGATCAGGTTATTCAAGAGTTGCGCAAGAAAACTGCCAATGTTCCCGGCATCAATTTGTTCATGCAAAATCTTGGTGGCATTCGCATCGGTGGACAGCTAACCAAAGCGCAGTATCAGGTAACTCTCTCAGGTTCTGAGTTGCAGGAATTATATAAAGCTTCCCGTGATTTTGAGGCAAAGCTCAAGGCTATGCCCAATTTGCAAGACGTAAACAGCGACTTGCAAGTAAAGAATTTGCAGCTAAATGTGGAGATTGACCGAGATAAATGTGCTCGTCTTGGTATCAATGTTCAGCAAGTGCAGGACGCGCTCAATAATGCCTATTCTGCCCGGCAAGTTTCGGTGATTTATACCCCGACCAATCAATATTGGGTAATACTCGAAGTTGAGCCCCAATATACTGAAGACCCTTCGATGTTGCACTGGTTCTTTGTGCGGGCCGGCAATGGTCAGCTTGTGCCACTTGATACTCTTGCTACTGTTGATCGTGGGGCTGGGCCTTTGCTAGTTAATCACTTAGGTCAGTTTCCTTCGGTGACAGTATCGTTCAATCTTAAGCCTGGAGTGGCCTTGAGTGAGGCTGTTGCTCCGGTTAAAGAGCTGGTGGCAAGTGGTTTGCCTGAAGATGTATCTGGTAGTTTTCAGGGAACAGCTCAAGCTTTCGAAAGTTCTACTCAGAATTTAAGCGTACTGTTGCTAATTTCTATCATCGTTATTTATATAGTTCTCGGTATCCTCTACGAGAGTTTCATTCACCCAATTACCATACTCTCAGGTCTTCCTTCCGCTGGTTTGGGTGCCCTTTTGACTCTGATAATTTTCAATATGAATCTCGACGTATACGGATTTTTAGGTCTGATTCTGTTGGTTGGCATTGTCAAAAAGAATGCCATCATGATGATTGATTTTGCCGTCGATGTTGAGCGCGAGCAAAATCTTAAGGCAGAGGCTGCTATCTATCAAGCATGTTTAGTGCGCTTCCGCCCTATCATGATGACGACCATGGCTGCTATTTTGGGCAGCTTGCCAATTGCTATTGGTTTTGGTGAAAGTGGCGGTTCACGGCAAACGCTAGGGATGACAATTGTGGGCGGCTTACTGGTATCGCAGCTGGTGACTTTGTATATCACGCCAGTATTTTATATCTACCTAGATCGCTTCCAGCATTTTATAAAAGATAAGACTGTCTTTCGCCTGCCCCGCAAGCCCAGGCTTGATGGCCCCGCCAGTCAGCTTGAAAAGTATGAGGACGCCAAATGAATCTTAGCGCCATCTTTATTAAGCGGCCAGTAATGACCACCCTGGTGATGATAGCCATACTTTTCTTTGGCTTGATGGGCTATCAGGCTTTGCCTATTAGTGACTTGCCTAACGTCGATTTCCCCACCTTGCAGGTGACCGGCACCCTTCCTGGTGCTAGCGCTGAGACCATGGCGTCTGCCGTGTCAATGCCCCTAGAAAAGCAATTTGCCACCATCGCTGGCTTGACGCAGATGACTTCTACCAGCACCCTCAGCCAGTCGCTCATTACTTTACAGTTCGACCCTTCCCGCGATATGGATGGCGCTTCTCTTGATGTGCAAGCGGCAATAACGGCAGCTTCTAAACAACTGCCACCGCAGATGACCATGCCGCCGACTTTTTCGAAGGTGAACCCAGCTAGTCAACCAGTGATTTATTTGGCTGTAAGTTCTGATAGCTTGCCCCTGCATCAAGTTGATTATTATGCCGAAACGCTAATTGCCCAACGCATGTCGCGCATAAGCGGTGTGGCCCAGGTGCAGGTTAATGGCTCCCAGGCCTATGCTGTTCGAGTGCAGGTAAATCCCCAGAGGCTAGCCACTTATGGTCTTGGTATCAATGATGTTATGGCTGCGGTGGTGTCAGCAAATCAGAATCAGCCCACAGGCACCCTCTGGGGCAAGCATCAAGCTTTTACCATTCAGTCTAATGGTCAACTGCTCAGTGCCGATGCTTACAAACCGGTCATTGTCGCTTATCAAAATAATGCTCCCATTCGCTTAGAGAACCTGGGACAAGTTATTGATAGTGTGCAGAATGATAAGTCTGGCGGTATCTACAACGGCAAGCCAGCCATAATTTTAGCGGTGCTGAAGCAGCCTGGCGCCAATACCATCCAGGTAGTCGACAGCATCAAGAAGTTGTTGCCATCATTTAAAACACTGACCCCAGAAACTGTTCATTTAGATGTGCTCTATGACCAATCGCAGACTATTCGCGAGTCGGTCAAAGATGTGCAAGTCACCCTGTTGTTAACAGTGGCTCTGGTTGTTCTAGTGATTTTTGTCTTTCTTGGCAATCTTTCTGCCACTGTCATTCCTAGCTTAGCTTTGCCGATTTCGGTGGTTGGTACTTTTGCTGCCATGAAATTATTGGGCTTTAGCTTAGACAACCTATCTTTGATGGCGCTATCGCTTTCTGTGGGCTTTGTGGTGGATGACGCTATTGTTATGCTTGAGAACATTGTGCGCCATATGGAAATGGGCGAGACGCCTATGGAAGCGGCACTAAACGGCTCCAGAGAAATTGGTTTTACAATTCTGTCGATGACATTGTCTTTGGTGGCAGTGTTTATTCCAGTTTTATTGTTGCCAGGAATCGTCGGTCGGCTCTTTAATGAATTTGCCGTGACCATTTCAGTTGCCATTTTAATTTCTGGCTTTATTTCCATTAGCCTTACACCCATGCTCTGTAGCCGTTTTCTCAAAGCTGAGAAGAAAGAGGAGCAGAGCATTTTTGTTCGTGCCGCAGAGAAAGTCTTTAAGCGGGCTCTTGAACTTTATGATTGGTCGCTTACTATTGCTCTCAATAACAAGGCTTCGGTGCTTGTAGTCTTTACTATGATGTTTCTGGCCACAGGCTATCTGTTTGCCGTCATTCCAAAAGGCTTTATGCCAACTGAAGATACTGGCCAAATTGTCTGTATGACCGAAGCTGATCAAGGCACTTCTTATGATGCCATGGTCAAATTGCACAAAACCCTGACCGATATCATTGCTCAAGATCCTAGTGTGCATAGTTATATGTCTAGTTTGGGGGTGGGTAACGGTAGCCCGAATATCGCTCTCAATCAAGGCCGCATCTTGATTGTGCTTAAGCCGAAAGAAGAGCGCAGTGGCAAGATGTCAGTTCATGATGTCATTGCAGAGTTGTCTACCAAGCTTGCTGCTGTGCCTGGTATCAATTCATATTTGCAGAACCCGCCGACTATTACCATTGGCGGTCAAGTAACTAAGTCACTTTATCAATTTACTTTATCAAGCCCGAACCGTGACGAACTCTATGCCGCTGGGCACGCCTTGCTAGACAAAGTAAAAGAACTGCCTGGTGTTGTGGATGTTGCTAGCGATATGCAAGTAGACAACCCTGAAGTGCATATTGAGATCAATCGCGACAAATGCTCACAACTTGGTCTGACTATGCAGCAAGTGGAAGATGCGCTGTCTAGCGCGTATGCCACGCGGCAGATTTCAACCATGTACACTCCGGCCAACCAGTATTGGGTAATCATTGAAGTTGAGCCCCGCTTTTACCGCGACCCCTCTGTGCTCAAACAGCTTTTCTTGCATACACCAAGTGGTCGCTTAGTGCCGCTTGATACCATCGCCGAGATTAAGACTGGAATAGGCCCATTGTTGGTAAACCACCTTGGCCAGTTTTCATCGGTGACGATTTCATTCAATTTGCTGCCAGGTAAATCTCTAGGTGAAGCGGTGGGTGAGATTAATCGACTGGCCTCGACCACTGTACCCAAATCAGTAACAACGGCCTTCCAGGGCACGGCAGAGGCCTTCGAAGATTCATTCCAGAATCTTTGGATGCTCCTTGCCATTGCCATACTGGTTATCTACATTGTGCTTGGTATTCTCTACGAGAGCTTTATCCATCCCATTACCATTCTTTCAGGCCTGCCCTCGGCCGGTCTTGGTGCCCTGCTGGTGCTGCTCATAACAAAGCACGATTTGGATATTTATGGTTTTCTTGGCTTGATCATGTTGATTGGCATCGTCAAGAAAAACGCCATCATGATGATTGACTTTGCTTTAGATGCCGAGCGCGAGCAGGGCAAGCCGCCAGAGCAAGCTATTTACGAAGCCTGCCTGACGCGCTTCAGGCCCATCATGATGACCACCATGGCTGCCCTCATGGGGGCTGTGCCAATTGCTATTGGTCTTGGCGCTGGATCGGAATCGCGGCAACCCTTGGGCTTAACTGTTGTCGGCGGTTTGTTGGTATCGCAAGTGGTGACACTGTATATTACTCCCGTGTTCTATATTTATCTTGACCGTCTGCAAACGCGCTTAATGCGCAAGCAAGAGAAGCCTCTGGTTGAAGCCGTGGAGCCGAGGGTTTAGGGGTTTTACCTACTCACCACAAGTTCTTCTAGCTCTTCTGTAGCCATTCCATAGAGCGCCCGCGTTTTAGCAACTTCTTCGGTGGGGCTATTGCCGAACATTCGTTTGAATTCACGACTGAACTGCGAGAGGCTGTTGTAGCCAACTTTTTCAGAAGCCTCTGAAGCATTCAGGCCATCTTGCACCATGAGAATTTTTGCTTTGTGCAAGCGTAGCGATTTGACATATTGCAAGGGCGAAGTTGCTGTCAGATCTTTGAAATGCTGGTGAAACATGGTGGCGCTCATGTTCAACGAACGAGCGAGGTCATCTACGCTTATTTCTGTGGCGTACTTTTCATGAATGTGCTCAAGCACGCTATTCATATCGCTCAAATGCCCTTGCCGTGTGGCTAGTGCATAAAGGGCGCTACCATGCGGCCCCCGGAGAACTCGGTAGTAGATTTCGCGCAAAATTTGGCCGCTTAATACTTTTAGATCGCACAAAGCCTCTGGTGAACCTTCGCTCGCGGGAGCAAGAATTGCCATCAAGCGCTCAACTGGTTCAAGAATTTCTTCTGTCAGGGGAGTGGCGTAGGATGCCTCTGCGACCTTGTCTCGCCTCGGTTTTATGTCCATCTGTAGCACTAGCTCTCGGAGAACTGGCAGCTCTATATTGATAGTGATTGCTAAAAGCGGATTTTCCTCGCTGGCAAATGTTTCGCATTCAAAAGGCATAGAAATGGCAGTAACAAAATAGTTGTCTGCGTCATAGATACAAATGCGATCGCCGATGTAGCCCCTTTTAGTGCCCTGTAGAACAATGACAATGCTTGGCTGATAGAGCACAGGCGTTCGGGGTAAGTGCTTCTCTACTCGCCCCACATGAACGTTTGCTAGGCAGGTTTTGCGTACGCTCGGGGTTGTGGCGATGCGCATGGCATGTTTAATAGTTGTGGTCAAAAGTTGCTTAGGCATAAAAAGATTATACACCCTGCCCTATGCGCTTTTGGACGGTCGGCCGGAGGATTAGGCAAACATTGCGTACTTTTCGGCGTATTCAAAACGGGCGGACGGAGTTTTAATAAAGGGAACAGAAACCACTTCGTTGCAGTCAGCCCTTTGCAGTCAGTCGCACAGGCTGAGCCTGGCGTACCCGGGCGTAACGTAATTAGGAGAGATAGAGTAATGACTAATGCTGTAGCGACAAAACTAGTGAATGCCTTTGCGGCCAGTGACCCCAAAGCCGCTTTGCAATCAATGAAGATTCCACGCCGAGAACTATTGGCCGATGATGTACAGCTTGAGATACTCTTCTGCGGCGTCTGCCACTCCGACCTGCATATGGCCCGCAATGAGTGGAGTATTACTCAATATCCGGTTGTGCCTGGCCACGAAATGGTGGGCAAAGTCGCAGCTGTTGGTTCAGCGGTGAAAAAATTCAAGGTCGGTGACCTGGTTGCTGTTGGCACCACAGTTGATTCTTGTGGCCAATGCGCTGACTGTAATGAAGATCTGGAAGTCTATTGCGAGCATAATGTTGGCACTTATAATGCCGAAGACAAGCATATCGGTGGCACCACATTTGGTGGTTATTCACAGAGTATTGTTGTGCGTGAAAGATGCGTTCTGCGTATGCCTGATGGCCTTGACCTCGCTGCGGCTGCACCGCTGCTCTGTGCCGGTATCACCACCTATTCGCCTCTAAAGCACTGGAAGGTTGGCCCTGGTAAAAAGGTTGGTATCGTAGGCCTTGGTGGGCTCGGACACCTTGGCGTAAAATTCGCTAAGGCACTAGGTGCTCATGTGGTGCTATTCACAACTTCTCCTTCTAAGGTTGAAGATGCTAAAAAGCTTGGCGCTGACGAAGTAGTGCTCTCTAAGAATGCTGATGAAATGGCCCAACATGCTACTTCTTTTGATTTTATTCTTGATTGCGTTTCGGCTGATCACGATTTAAATGCCTATTTTGCTTTGCTTAAGAGAGATGGCACTCTAACTCTCGTTGGCGCCCCAGAGAAGCCGTTGTCGGTGCATGCCTTTGCCTTGCTGCCCAAGAGACGAAACTTTGCTGGCTCTGCCACTGGCGGTATCAAGGAAACCCAAGAGATGCTCGATTTTTGTGCAAAACACAATATCGTTGCCGAAGTCGAAATGATTGAAATGTCGCAAGTGAACGAGGCTTTTGAGCGCTTGCTCAAGCAAGACGTTAAGTATCGCTTTGTCATCGACATGAAGAAATCTAAGGAGATTAG
>JAUPUU010000045.1 GCA_030917395.1 Cyanobacteriota bacterium erpe_2018_sw_21hr_WHONDRS-SW48-000092_B_bin.40 | reverse complement strand
CTACAAAGGCAAAGTCAATATAGGCATTTTCTGGATCTGTTGATACCAGACGCACTCTGACGCGATCGCCGACGTCAAGGGAATGTGAGCCACCATGACGCTTATTTGAATGCTGGCTAGTTACGAGCTTACCTTCGACTGGTGGTCTGAAAGTGCGTACGTAAGTAGCTTCTGGCTTGACACCGGTGATGATACCATCAAAAACATCGCCAATGCGACTTGATAGCAGAACTGCAGCAGAGATCTTGCGCATGGTGCGCTCTACTTTCTTTGCCTGCCCCTCTAGTCTCGTACAATTGGCTGCGATCTCGCTCAGCTCATCAGTGCTATAAGGAGTGGGCTCTCCAGCTAGAACTGCTTTCAGTAGCCTCTGGGTGACCAGATCGGGATAGCGCCGATTAGGAGCTGTCGAATGGGTGTATTCGTTCACGGCTAGAGCGAAGTGGCCGGGCACGTGCTGTCCGGGAACTTTGACGATATATTCGCCCCGCCCTAGTAGCTTGACGATTGTCAAAGATAATTCACTGAAGCCCTCTGGGTCAGCTTCTTTCTGTCTGATGAGAAATGCTGCTAGTGCTTTGGCATCGGGAGCTTCCGGAAGAGAGTCGCCATAAGATTCAGCTACTTCGATTATGCGTGGCCAGCGCTCTGGGGTTTTCACTGTGCGCATAATTGATGGAAAGCCTTTTGCTTCTAAAAATTTAGAAGTGGCTATGTTGGCTGCGATCATGCAGTTTTCAATTAAGTCGCGAGCCGGATTGCTCTCGACTAGCTCCAAATCGAGCACATGTCCATCTTTTACTACAGCGCGTGCTTCTTGAGTATGTAGGGCAAGAGCACCGCCACTTTGTCGCAGTGCGTGTATGTGATCTTTGGCTATGCTTTGAATAGAAAGCTGCTTCTCTAAACCTGCTATTTGTGCCAACTTGGCCGGAGCTTCGCCATGATCTAGCCACTGGCCAATAGAGTTGTAATCAAGTTTGGCTTTGTTTCTGATAATCGCTCTGTAGGCGTCACTCTTTAGGACATTGCCTGTGCGATCAAGAGTTAGCTCCATACACATTGCTAGGCGATCTTTGTCGGGCAAAAGTGAGGTGAGATCATAAGACAGCTCTTCTGGCAGCATCGGATAAGTGACAACGCCTGTATACACTGTTGTGGTATTGCGCTGGGCGTGCAAGTCTATGGCACTTTCTTTCGGCACCATAGAATCGACATCGGCTATGCCAATGATCAGGCGAATTTCGCCGCCGGGCAATTGCTCTGCATATTCAACTTGATCTAGGTCTTGCGACTCGCGATTGTCGATTGAAGACCAGAGTAAACCGCGCAAATCTTGAATGGGATCATCGCTTTCTGAAATCTGCTTTGAAATCTGCTTATTAGATAATAGACCGAGCTGCTCAATTACTTCAGGCTCGAAAACTGGCGTGAAACCCGCGGCCAGCAACTCTTTGTCTGCCCTGGCTACCAGGTCAAAGTTCTCTGCCGCGTTTCTATCACTATTAGCCTCAGAGCGATGGCTTTCGCTTTTGTTGTTAGCAAAATTTGCTTTAGCTTGGCTGAAATCAGAATGATCTTTGGGCTGCTTACTGTCTTTAGAGTGTCTCTTGGGGTGATTTTTTCTTGGCATTTCTTCTTGCTTTCAATGGCCTAACCAAAATAGCAATCTTTGAGGTTAATGTCCAAATGCGGCCGATAGGTTAAACTTTGCCCTCTGGCATTATCGATGGCTATGTGGATTGGCAATGTGGGTTAGAAATATGAAATTAGCGCGGGCGCTTGCGGCAGAGACTTTAGGAACATCGTTCCTCCTTGCAACTGTGGTGGGTTCCGGGGCTCTGGCGGATAAGTTGGACCTGGGCAACCTGGCCGTATCTGTTTTATGTGTTGCTTTTGCCACCGGCGCTGTTTTAATCGCTTTAATAGCTGCCTTTGGTTCGATATCGGCTCATTTCAATCCAATAGTTAGTCTGGTATGTGCTCTTCGTGGTGAGTTCAAATGGAAGCTTGTGGCACCCTACATTGTTGCTCAGATAACTGGGGCAATATTAGGTGTGGTGGTCGCTAATTTGATGTTCGATTTGCCAGCCGTCACTATCTCTACCACTGCTCGAAGCGGAATGGGGCAATGGCTAGGCGAGTTTGTGGCGACCTTTGGCCTGATCGGTATTATCCTTGGTAGCGCTCGCTCCAATTCAAACAGTGGCATTGCTGTTCCTGCCTATGTGGCTGGGGCAATTTACTTTACTTCCTCAACCTGTTTTGCTAACCCTGCTGTCACCATCGCTCGCATCTTTACCGGTACCCTAACTGGAATTGTGCCCGCTGACGTACCAGCCTTTGTACTGTCGCAGCTTGTCGGTGCTCTCTGTGCCGCTTTCGTATTTGGTTGGTTGTTCGCCGCCGACAAGGGTGAAGAGCAAGCCTCGGCTGGGCAAAATATTGAAGAAGAACGGGTAGGAGAATTACAGCCAGAAGTACTTGCCACCCTAGAGCGAGAACTTGCTGCCGCAAATAAGTAGAACGTTTATACAAGTCGATAATTAGAACAAGTAGATAAGTAGGAAAAATAGATGTCGAGAAAAGATGATCCTTTGGGCGTGACTCAGAGCATCAAGTTCAACACCAGATTGAAGGCAATAGATAGTCCCGAGGACATTCCTGCCAACTGGATAGGAAGCCCTATTGCTGACTTGATTGGCTCACATAATTTCGGTCAGAAAATTGAAGTTACTGGCGAGCCCCGCATGTTGATTTCGACCTGCATTGAGTTTCGTTATCATCCAGCTGTTCCCAGTCAGTACGCCTATGTGATCAGACGGGCCAGTGGTCGCTTGATCGGCTCGGAATTTGCTTTAGTCTATGCCCTTTCGCGGGGAGTTAAACATGTGGTGCTAATCGCTCACAATGACTGCGGCATGACCAAAGTGACACAGCACAAACCGGCTATGATCGCCACTCTTGTTGAGCAGGGCTGGGACTCTGAACGTGCTGAAGAATTTGTTGCCATGCATGCTGGTCGTTATCATATTGAAGATGAAGTTGATTCTCTCAAGCGCGAATTTTATCGCCTCAAGCGTTTGTTTAAGAATGTAGAGATAGCGCCCCTATTCGTCTCACTTTCAAGCAACCGCTTGCATGTTCCCAACTGGTATCTCGACTTTGTTAGTAAGCCAGATCTGGGTAATGCTAATGAAAGTGTGCCAGCTGAAGAATATTTGATGCTGCCTTAGGGGTATTTAAATCTATTGCTTAGCTGCTAAGTCGGTAATTATCTTCCACTCTTTAGGTGTCACTGGTTGTACCGATAGTCTACTGCCTTTTTGCAGCAGTGCCATCTCGCTCAGGCCTGGTATTTGACGTAGAAGTTCTAAGGGCAAGGGCTTTTTGAAAGTCTCAACATGCCTGACGTCAATCATGTACCAGGTCGGTTTAGCTTTGTCGCTTTTCGGATCGAAGTGCACATCATCGGGATCAAAAGCGGTGTGATCGGGATAGCCTTCTTTTACTACTTCGGCAATACCGGCTATGGCAGAGGGTTCTGAATTGCTATGGTAGAAGAAAATTAGGTCGCCTAACTTGAAGGAGTCACGCAGAAAATTGCGAGCTTGATAGTTGCGCACACCGTCCCAGTAAGTTGTTTTCTTTGGTGCCTTGGCTAAGTCTTGAATGGAGAATACTTCTTCTTCACTCTTTAGCAGCCAATAGTTGCCGCTAGATTTATTGGTTGTTGTAGGTTTAGATTTAGCTGTCGCTTTTGACTTCACTTCAGTAGAACTACTTTTGGCTGCCATTTGGTTCCTCGTTAGATTTTTCGTTTGTTTTTTCGCTTGTTGTTTCTTTTGGCTTTTCTACCGGCTTTTCTGCAGGTTTCTCGCTGATTTTTCCTGCCATAATGTCGTTGATTTGCGCGTACAAAGCATTTGCTTCAGTTTGCTTGCCGTCTTTCAAGTACATTTTTGCGTAGGCCTGCATGGTCTTTATTTTTGCCTGGGGCTTAAGGTTGGGCATGTCGATAACCAGCTTGAAACGCTTTTCGGCTTCAACTTTGTCGCCCTTTGCCAAGTACATTTCGCCCAGGTCGCACTGTGTTTGCGCTACTTCAGTGGACTCCTCACCGTTGGCCGCTTTGCGAATGGCTAGGGCGCGGTTAAAATTCTTCTCTGCACTGGCATAATCGCCGATTTCTTTGTATTCGTTAGCGAGGAAATTTATGCTTTCCGAGAGTTTGGCGTGATTGGGGCCAAGCACTTTTTCGGCGCCAGTGATGCGCTCCTTCATTATCTTGATGGTATTCATGTGAATCGTTCGCCGTTGAGCAATTTTGCGCTCAACGTCTGAGCCGCCTCCGACTACATCAGGCGACGAGAATGAAGCGGAGCCGCTGTTGGTATCGCAGCGAAAAGTAGCATTGATAACAATAAATGGCTTACCGTCGAACCTGATGAAACCAGCACTGTCCACCGCTGTGCGGCAAGCTACATCGAAGGAGCCATCACCAGAGCCTCTCCGCATTACCCAGTCGCTGTAGCTACCGTCAGGAAGAAGGCGAAAACTAGCATAAGCGCTTCTTGCTGCTGGCCTTTGCCGGCCTAAGGTGCGCATACGGTTATCTACCATTTTTTCGTCATGACGCATGACTTCTGATAGCACTTCTTGTAAGTCGGCTCTAGCCATCGGCGTTGCCATAATCGCTGTCAAAAGCATGGCTAGCGCCGGCAGCAGTTTAATTGGTCTTGCGGTTGCAAATACGCGCATAAGCATCCTTGAATCTATGATGGTCAATTTTAGCACTGTGCGGTTTTTCATATAGATGTTTACAAGATTGCTGCTTCTTAGTAGCCTTACCAGATGAAAACAATAAGCACAGACGAACAGAAGCTCCTTGCTCGCGTATCTTGGCGACTACTTCCCTTCTTGCTGGTGCTATATATCGTCTCCTATTTAGACCGCATCAACCTCTCTTTTGCGGCTCTTGAAATGAACGCTCAGCTCAAATTTAGTGACCAGGTCTTTAGTCTGGGTGCTGGAATATTCTTCTTGGGTTATTGCCTTTTTGGTATACCTAGCAATGTTGTGATCAAGCGCCTTGGGCCGCGGCGCTGGATAAGCACAATCATGGTGGCCTGGGGCATTGTTACAGTGGCCATGTGTCTGGTCAAAGATGCACTTACTTTCTACATCTTGCGCTTTACCCTGGGTGCTACTGAAGCTGGCTTCTTTCCCGGTATGTTGCTTTATCTCACCTTCTGGTTTCCACCCAAGCAGTATGGGACAGCGGTCGCTCGGTTTATGTCAGCCATCCCCTTGGCTGGCCTCTTGGGAAGCTTCGTCGCTGCCAAGGCATTTGAGATTAATGGCCTGTGGGGTTTAGAAGGGTGGAAGTGGCTCTTTATAGTCACCGGAGTGCCAGCCATTGCCCTTGGTATAGCCGTTCTCTTCTTGCTGCCTGATAGACCGCACCAAGCACGGTGGCTCAATGATTCGCAGAAAAGTATGCTGGAGAATTTGCTAGCTAGTTCTGGTGACGAGAAAAGCAGCGAAAATAAAGATGAGCCGCAGCTTTCGGTTGTGGCTACTCTGAAGAATTTAGTTGTCTGGCGCTTCGCTCTGCTCTATTTCTCAACGACTGTTTGCATGTACGGCTTTCAACTTTGGTTGCCGCAAATAATCAAGACTTTTGGCAACGCTACTAATACTAGTAATTCGTCGGTGGCCTTGCTCTCTGCTATTCCTGCTCTGATGCAAGCTTTGGGAATGCTCGTTATTGCGGCTAGTTCAGATCGCAGCGGTGAGCGTCGCTATCATGTGGTGGCTTCTTCTGCTATCACAGTGCTTGGTCTGGTGGCAGCTACTTACTTGCCTGACAATCTCAAATTGGCTGGTCTGAGTTTGGCTGCTTTTGGCATATGGGGCACGGTTGGCCCCTTCTGGGCTTTGACTAGAGCCTCGCTCTCGGTGCCAGCACAACCAACAGGCTTAGCTTTTATCAATTCAGTCGGTAACCTCGGTGGCTTTGTTGGGCCGATGTTGATAGGTCTTATTAAGCATTTGACTGGTTCTTATGCCGGCGGCGAGTTTGGCTCAGCCTTGTTGCTTTTAGCTAGCACTGCTGTCTTTACTGCATTTTTGGCTATTACTACTAAAGTACAAAATAAATAGGAGTTACTAGTGACATTGAGAGTTTGCGTCGCCGGTGTCAGCGGATGGACTGGCAAAGCTGTAGCAGAAGGCATTTGCGCTGCTGACGATATGACTCTTGTGGCAGCGGTGAGCCGCAGCTCTGCCGGTAAAAGTCTGCCAGAGCTCGGACTTAAAGTCGAAAGCGATTGTGATGTGGTAGTGGTCGCTACTATTGAAGAAGCACTAAGTCAGCCAATTGATGTCTTTGTGGATTACACTAGTGCTGCTGCGGTGAAGGAACACACAATGTGTGCTGTTAATAGAGGTATTTCAGTTATTGTAGGCAGCTCTGGTTTAACTGCTGATGACTTTGCTGAAATTGAAAAACTAGCCGTGAGCAAGAATGTTGGAGTAATTGCTTGCGGTAACTTTAGTATTACTGCCGCTCTGGCTAAGCATTTTGCCTTATTGGCTGCGGAATACTTGCCGAGCTGGGAAATCTTAGATTATGCTGGCTCGACTAAGATGGACGCTCCTAGTGGCACCGCAAGAGAGCTAGCTGAGTGCTTAGAAGCCGTTAGACAAAATAAGCTTGGTCGTGAAATCAAAGACGTAGTCGGTGATAGTGCCGCCCGCGGTGCGCAGATTAAAGGCACTCCTGTCCATAGCCTGCGCTTGCCTGGCTATGTTTTATCGTTTGAGACAATATTTGGTTTGCCAGAAGAAAGGCTCACCGTGCGCCATGATGCCGGCACAAGTGCTT
>JAUPUU010000405.1 GCA_030917395.1 Cyanobacteriota bacterium erpe_2018_sw_21hr_WHONDRS-SW48-000092_B_bin.40 | reverse complement strand
CATTAAATAACTAGTCTAAAATACCAGGCTTTGCCTATCGCAATTAACTTAGACGAGCCCTTGTCTTAGCGCTAAAATGGCATGCAGTAGTGAGTTTACACGTGAAAGCCTTGCATCGGACAAAAATTTCCAAAGCTAGCAAATCAGAACTCGGCACCCAGTCAGCCCCTGACAGTGTTGATAGCCTGCCTGTAGAGCACGTGGCTATCATTATGGATGGTAACCGTCGCTGGGCTGATGGGCGCCATTATCCCCGCCTGAAAGGCCACCAGGAAGGCGTTAAGAGCCTTAAGCGCTTGGTTCGCCATGTCGGCAGTCGTGGTTTGAAGTATCTCACTGTATATGCCTTCTCTTCCGAGAATTGGCAGCGCAGTTCTGAAGAAGTGAACTATCTCTTTGATTTGTTCGGCCGCGTGCTGACAGAAGAGTTCAAAGAACTTTCTGATAATGGCGTGCGTTTACGCTTTCTTGGTCAGCTCGATAAAGTACCAAGTAATCTGCGTAAGTCTATGAACAAGACCATGGAAGATACCGCTGGTAATACTGGCCTTAGCTTGCAGGTCGCCATCAATTATGGTGCTCGTTTAGAGATTACTGACGCTGTACGCAAAATCGCCGCAGAGGTTGCCGCTGGCAAAATTAGTCCGGAAGATATCAGTGAAGAGATGATTTCTAACCATCTTTATACAAGCGGTATGCCCGATCCAGGTCTCTTGATTCGCACTGGGGGCGAAATGCGCTTGAGCAATTATTTGCTCTGGCAATCGGCCTATACAGAGATATTTGTCACGCCAGTGCTCTGGCCTGAATTTACTCCTGAACATTTTGATCAAGCCATGATTGACTTCGCTCAGCGCAATCGCCGTTGGGGCGGAGACTAACTTAAACCTATTGTTGTGGATAACCGGGCTGTTGCTGAGGCGGGTAGCCCTGTTGCTGAGGCGGGTAACCCTGTGGCTGCTGATAGCCTTGCGGTGGATAGCCTTGAACCGGGTAGCCCTGCTGTGGCGGGTAGCCTTGTTGCTGAGGCGCATAACCTTGTTGCGGAGGTGCATAACCCTGCTGAGGCGCATAACCTTGTTGCGGCGGTTGAGCATAATAAGGTGCCACCGCTGTGGCTGCTGAGATCTGCATGGTTTCGTCTAGCTGCACTGGCAGCTGTGTGCCAGCGTGAAATATTACTTCTGAGCCTTTACGCACACCGGCGCCCACGAGACCAACGCCAGCACCAATGGCGGTGCCGAATACGGCGCCCATACCAGTGGCTCTGCCGACCTGTCCGCCTGATGTTGCACCGACAATGGCTCCCAGACCAGTTCCTAGTGCTGCTCCGCCGCCAGCACCAATACCAGTTGTGAGCAGGCCTTTGCCTACTCGGCCTGCAGTGCTACCACCAGTCAATCGCACTTCTGAGCCGTCAACTGAAGCTGATAGGGGGAAGCGCCTGCCGTCTGGAGTTTGGATGGCGGTAAAGCGAATGTCGATTTTACCGTTGGCGCCAAAGCGGAAGCGCTTGGCCGAAACCACATTGCTCACCTGGCCTATAAGTAGACTGCCGGCGGGAACGACCTCTACACCGCCAGAATAAATGGGAGAAGGTAAGGTTGCTTCCACCGACTCACCTGGTTGAGTTGAACCAGAGTCCATGGTGTTTTTGAGAGAAGCCTGGAATTTAGTGCCGGCTCCTACTGTCATTACTCGGCCTGATAGCGGTGGTTGCTGGTAGCCACCAGCTTGTCCGTATTGAGGTGGAGCGCCCCCTTGCGGCTGATAGGGCTGTTGATAGGGCTGCTGTGGCACAGCACCAAAACTTTCTGGTTGACCGCTGGTCTGATGTTGAACACCGCCCTGCCAGCCGCCTTGAGGTAGTGGTTGGTAATTTTGCGGTGGCGGCTGTTGCTGATAAGGCTGCTGCTGTTGATATGGTTGTTGAGCCGGTTGCTGGTAGCTTGGTACTTGGGCCTGGGCTATAGGGGTTTCGGCTTGAAACTTAGGCTGGCTGCGCGGATTGCTTAGAGCTTGATTGACGGCCTGGCGCTTCTTGTATTCGCTTAGTTTGCTCAAAATGGCAGCCGTGTCGCCTCTTGAGGCAATCTCAGCCGCATCGACAGTGGTGTCTCCGCTTTGATTGATTAAAATGCCAGCCAGTTCAGCTTGGGTAATGCCAGCTTTAGCCCAATCTGGAATTTTGCTCTTGTCGGTAAACTTGGTTAGCGTTTTGGCAATGGTGCCGTCATCAGGTGTACTGGTTCCCAGTGCGCGAGCGATGATAGATATCATTTCGCCCCGTTGCATGAACTGCTTCGGCCTAAAACCGTCGGCGTAGCCAGCAATGTAGTTATTCTGGCAAATAATCTCGACCGGTTTATAGAACCAGTCAGTTGGCTTTACGTCAGGAAAAGTTGGCTTCTCTGGCACTGCCTGATTTTCTAGCCCCAAAATTTTGACCAGCCAACTGGCTAACTGTGCCCTTGTCACTGGATCTTTCGGGTGAAATTTTCCATCTGGCTCAGCACCAATCACTCCATCGTCGGAGAGGAGGTTGACATATTTTTCAGTCCAATTGCCAGACATGTCGACAAAACGGGCTGCATAAGCGGCTTGTGGATAAGAGCAAATTGACGAAATAGCAAGACTAGAAGCTATTGCAAGAGAGAGAATTTTGATGTTCGCAGCTTTTTTCGCTGGCATAAAAGGCCTCTGATTTTTCAATTTAGCTGCTGCGCAATGGCTTGCTTAGCTCAGTATTCCCTCTAATGATCTACCCTGTTCTTCGACAGATCTAATGAGTCCTTCAAGATTGATACGTTGACCTTTCGCTGTAAGCACTACTAAGAAATGGCCAGCGGCCTCGTAGAAGTGCAAAATGCCCTGGTCTGTGAGCAGAGTCATTTGTATCAAGTTGCCTCTATTCATGCGCTGAATCGAGACATCATTGTTAGAGAAAAGTGTGGCAGATAGAGCGCCGATAGTCGAAATATCAACTTCGGGAGGCAAGCTGCTGCTTACCACTGAGCCGTCGCGTCCGACTAAAAGACAACCGAGAATACCGTGTTTGCCGTTTAGTGAGTTGAGAAGATTCTTGAGTTGAGAAGCCGATTCTGGAGTAACCATCTAGCCTATTCCTTTAAGTAATTCCGTAAAACCGCTGATTAAAATTGCTGCTTATTTAGATGTCGCTGAGTCGGCAGATGCTTTTTTCTCTTTTTCATCTACCGCTGCTTTCAAGCGCTTGATTTTGAGAACATCTACCCATGGTTCGTCTAATGGTGTGGCAAATACTTTACCGGTAACTTCTAATTGGTCGCCTTCTTTCAATTCGCTCAAAAGTTTAGCTTGGGGAGATTTATCATCTTCTTTTGGAATAGGCATGGCCAATTTCAGCTCAGAGAGCGGAACTTTGCTGTTGTTGCGGAAAACCAAGAAAGAAAGGTGGGTTTTGGCCGGACGCATTGCTGGCTTGTAGTCAAGGGCCAGGGAGCTATAGGCCTGGAAATTGGCAACGAAGCGGACGTTCTTGTTGAGATATTCGCTGGCATGTTCGGTCAAAGCTTCGGCCGGAACTGTAATGACGTTTTCAATGACAATCTCGGGAGCTGGCTTGGCATCCTTTTTCTCTGGGGCCTTGGCTGCTTCTTTCTTTTCTGGCTCAGCTTTGGCTGGCTCTTTTTTGTCAGTGGCTGGTTTAGCGTCTTTGCTTTTGTCTAAAACTTTGCTTTTATCTAATGCCTTTTCATCGGCCTTGGCCGTTTTTTCATGGGCTTGGCTGCTTTTGCCTTCTAATTGGGCGCCGGTGGCCATTTTTGCACTGGGGCTACCAGGAAAGGCGTAGGCTGCACGGTCCAGGGCTGGACTGGCAAGCGATATAGCCAGGCTAAGCAGGAGGGGAAGGCTAAAAAGCGAATTGTTGACTACCATTTTTTGCATTCTCAATATTTTTGACCGCATAACCCTTATATAAGACTAGTCATATTACCAGAAGCTTAATAACTTAGCCGAGCTTGAACGGTAATATTGGTTGCTTGTGCGACTATCGAGGTTGACGCGTTGACGAAAGTGCAGAAAGTGCAGAAAGAAGGCGAGGCCCCAGAGAGCGAGAATAGCGGCAGTGTCGCCCCTGTTAGTAAGGAAGGGGCAAAATCTACCGGTATGATGCGGCAATACTGGGATATCAAATCTCAGTATCCTGACGCTTTGCTTTTCTTTAGAGTGGGCGATTTCTATGAAACTTTCGATAGCGACGCTCAAGTAGCCGCCCGCGAGCTTGACATCACGCTCACTGGTCGACCAGAGTCTACTCACCCAGCCGGTCGTGTGCCCATGGCCGGTGTGCCGGTGCGGTCATATGAACTCTATGTCAGTAAGCTCCTTGCCAAGGGCTACTCGGTGGCAGTTTGCGAGCAAGTGGGTGAAGTTGGCGCCAGCAAGGGGCCGGTTGAGAGACAAGTTAAGCGCATATTGACACCAGGAACGGTGCTTGAGTCGCACCTGTTGCCTGCTCGTGACAACAACTATCTTGCCGCCATTGTTAGAGCTGGTCGTTCTTCTGGCTCTAGCGAAGAGCAATGGGGGCTGGCCTACGTCGACGCTTCTTGCGGAGAATTTTTCGTTAGCCAGCTATCAGAAGAAAATTTGATTTTGGAACTTGGTCGTCTGCGTCCGGCTGAAGTCTTAGCTCCGCTGCGTTTAGTTAAGCCCGGCCCCGATGAGGTCGTTGCTAAAGAAGTCTTAGAAGTGCCAGAAGTAATTGCTGGACAGTATCGCTTCAGTGGTCGTCCGGCCATGTTCTTCCAGGCCGAGCCAGCGCAAAGGCGCATATTGCAGAACTTTGAAGTGAGCACTCTTGAAGGCTTTGGCTGTCAGGATATGCCTCTAGCAATAGGAGCTGCCGGTGCCGTTCTTGAGTATCTCGACCGCACCCAGGGTGGGCAGAAACCATACTTCGAGGGCATCTCTACTTATACGGTTGATGGCTATCTGGTACTCGATGCCAACACGCGCAAGAACTTAGAGCTGACTGAAACTTCGCGAGATAGAAGTTTCAATGGCTCACTGCTTTGGGCAATTGACCAGACCCAAACAGCGATGGGCAGCCGTATGTTGCGTAAGTGGCTGCTCAAGCCCCTTTTGTCAGTGGAAGGAATAAGAGCAAGACAAGAAGCCATCAAAGAATTGCTGCAACCGACGACAAAGCGTGATCAGATTGTTGAGGTGATTGGCCGGCTCTCTGACTTAGAGCGCCTGGCTGTGCGCATGTCTTCGCAGTCTATCAATCCTAAAGAGTTGGCTGCTGTTGCTGTTTCGCTCGATGTTTTGCCTGAGCTTTCTCAGCTTTTGCAAACCGCTCAAAGCCCCTATCTAACTGCTCTCAAAACAACTCCCCAGGCACTTGTGGAGTTGTGTCAGAAGACCCGCCACGCTTTAACTGAAGAACCACCGCGTGAACTAACCGATGGTGGCATTTTCGCCAGTGGATACAACGCTGAGCTTGATGAGATTCGTTCTCTGCTTGGTGGTGGCAAGCAATGGATAGAAGACTTCCAGCGCAAAGAGCAAGAGCGCACAGGCATTAAGAGTTTGAAAGTGAACTTCAATCGTAACTTCGGTTACTTCATTGAAATCACAAATGCCAACCAAGGCGCTGTTCCTGCCGATTATATTCGCAAGCAAACTCTCACCAATGCTGAGCGCTACATCACGCCAGACTTGAAAGAGTACGAAGTGAAAATTCTCAACGCTGAGAAAAATCAATCAGATGTTGAGTACAAACTTTTCTTGGCTCTGCGTCAATCAGTGGCCGCCCTTGGTGCTGATTTGCACAAAATGGCTAACCACCTGGCCAATCTAGATGCCTTGCTGTCATTGGCTAAAGTGGCGCAAGAGCGTAAATTTGTCTGCCCTCAGGTTGACGATGGTAAGAATCTCTTGATCAAGCAGGGTCGCCACCCTGTTTTAGAGAAAATCTTGCCCATGGGTAAGTATGTCTCAAACGATGTGCGCTTATGCGGTGAGAGCGATGACAATCAACTAGTGATATTGACCGGACCTAACATGGCTGGTAAATCGAGCTATTTGCGTCAAGTGGCCCTGATTGTAATCTTGGCCCAAATTGGCTCTTTCGTTCCTGCTAAAGAAGCCCATGTTGGTTTGGTAGATCGGGTCTTCACTAGAATTGGCGCCGTTGATGACTTGACCCAGGGGCAGTCAACCTTCCTGGTTGAAATGTCTGAAACAACTCAGTGCTGTCTATCGGCCACCAATCGTTCCTTGATTTTGCTTGATGAAGTCGGTCGAGGCACCAGCACTTATGACGGTGTTTCTATTGCTTGGTCTGTGGCTGAGTATCTCGCCAAAGAGGTGCGCGCCCGGACAATCTTTGCCACCCACTATCACGAATTGAATGGCTTGGCTAACTTCTTCCCGCAGATAGTCAACTATCAAGTTCTAGTCAAAGAGCAAGATGGCCGAGTTGAATTTATTCGTTCAGTTGTGCCTGGTGGCGCCAGCCGCAGCTTTGGTGTGCAAGTGGCTCGTATGGCTGGTTTGCCTATGCAAATAATTGATCGCGCTCTCTATTTGATTAATCAGATGGAGAAGAAAGGTGTCGCCTCCAAAATATTGGATGGTCCTCGCCTGCGCAATATACCTATGGAAGAAGTGATGCAGCTTTCGATTTTTGAAGCATCTACTCGTGTAGTTGCCGACTAGCAAGGTGAAAATGCAAATTATCAACAGTGTTAATGAGATGAGAAAAGTGACCTACCAGCCCAATACAATGCAAGTATTTACTCGAATCAGCGGACGAAGACTCAACAGAGGCCTTGCCCTATCGCTCAGTTTACTTTCACTGGTCAGCGTGCTGGGGCCATTTTCACCAGCAGCTCTAGCGGCGGACGAAGTCAAAGACAGCAAAGTTGAAGTTAAAGACAGCAAAGTTGAAGTTAAAGACAGCAAAGTTGAAGCCAAAGACAGCAAAGTTGAAGCCAAAGAAACTAAGCGAGTGCCAAAAGCACCAGCTTCAGAAGTTGCTGCCAATGCTGCTCTCGACTCCATCTCTATTCATTTAATTAATACCGGCGATTGGAAAGCTCTAATTGAGAGACTCAACAAACAGCTCGGCACAGACAATGGCAAGAGTGAAGCTGATCAACTGAGGCGTTCGTATCGTCAGGGGTGGTTGGCCTTTGCTTATATGTTCAATGCCAAGCCTGAACAGTCTCAGGCTTTGAACGATCAAGTAGATAGAGAACGGGTGGCTCTCGCTGACATAAAGACAGATCAAGATCGCAAGCTCTATGGCAATGCCATGGTGGTGCAAGCCTTCAATCAAATTGCCCAGGGCAAAAATGATGCTGCTGAAGCCAGCTTGCAGCTTGTTCCTGAATGTAATCGCAATGACGCTCTCTATAATTTTGCCTATGCTGCAGTTTGCGGAAAGAAGGGTCAGGCTGCTCGAGCCATTGATTATTCAGTGAAGACTGCTGAAATTGATCCGCGCTTTGCTTGGGCTTACCGCACTATAGGCTTCTTGCGTCTGCGCTGGCTCAAAGACAATGCCGGAGCCGAACAGGCTTTGACTGAGGCTCTCAAAATAGAACCATTGGGTTCCGAGTGCCGCGACATGTTGATAGACATTAAACTTGGTCGCAATGATTTTGATGGTGCCGTAGAATTAGCTAAAGAGGGCATTGTCCTTGATGGTAAAAACGGTGCCAGTCATTTTCGTCTGGCTCAAATTTACATTCAGCAGTGGCGCTTGAACGAAGCTCTAGAGCAGCTCAACATGGCCATTGCTGATGATGCTAGCAATGCTAAATTCTTCCGCAATCGAGCTTCAGTAAAAAAGATGAAAGGCGATCTTGAATCTGCGATTGCCGATCAACAAGTGGCTGTGCATCTTGGTAAAGACAAGGCTTTTGAGTTGACTGAATTGGCTAACATGAATGTAGCCGCGGGCAACGCTAATAAAGCGGTGGAAAACTTCAAGCAAGCTCTTGTGGTTGACCCCGAGAACCAACAAGCTCGCGAGCGTCTGTTTAAGCTACTCTTGCAAGAGCGGCGCTATGACGACGTGGCCCAGCAGTATCAAGAGCAGATTGCTCGCGACCCTAAAAAATCAGATTTGCACTTAGGTTATGCCAATGTGTTGTTGATGCTCAATCAATCTGACAAGGCCATTGAAGAGTTTAAAGAAGCGGCCAATTTGGCCCAGGCCGACCCTACTCCTCACCGCTCTCTGGGTGCTTTCTACATTACTCGCAAAGAATATGGCAAGGCCGCCGCTGCCTATACTCGCGCCCTCAACCTGGTGCCTGGGTCTGTTAAAGACTTAGTTGCCCTAGGTTTTTGCTACGCTGAAAACGACGATTATCTCAAGGCCGAAGCCGCCTTTGTCACGGCTCTTGCTCTGCAGCAATTGGCACCTGGTGCTTCAGCTGATGAGCCCAGTCGCTTAGACGTAATGCGCTCACTGGCATGCTTGCTTTATGACGAAGGGCGATTCGCTGACGCTGCCACACAGTTTGAGAACTT
>JAUPUU010000404.1 GCA_030917395.1 Cyanobacteriota bacterium erpe_2018_sw_21hr_WHONDRS-SW48-000092_B_bin.40 | reverse complement strand
TTCTTTCGTTTCTAGCTTGGCTTCTGGCTTTTGGCTTGCTAATGCACCTTCTTCAAGTTCTTGTTCCGCTAGCTTTGATTCGATTGCCTCAGCTTCAGTTGTTTTTTTAAGCTTGCGCAGCACAGTGCTGTATGTCTTTAGAGTAGTCTTACGCTGAGCTATTGGAATTGTCGTGTTATTCTGCGTGATTGCCACCGACTGCTGCAAGTAAGGCTCGGCGTTACTGTAATCATTTTGCTTGATAAACAGCCTGGAGAGATCAAGTTTGCTTTGCAAGACTTGTCGCGGATCGGCTTGCTTGGCGCGCTCGGTAAAAGCTACAACAGTTTTCTGAAAACCAATTGCTTCAGGAATCTTGTTTTGGGCAACGTTGACGCTGACTAAGTGTTTTAGAGCTGGTAGCCCATTGGCGCTGCCTGGGCCGTCGCGGCGATTGACCACTTGCAAGACATAGGCGTAGCATTTTTCAGCTGCAGCCCAATCTTTTTTAGCTTCATACTTTGTGCCAAGGTTGAGATATTGTTTGATGGCTTCGTTTTGAGCTAATACAGCTTGTTGTGTTTGGGCAGCCACTTCATAGGTAGATCTTATGGCTTTACCGTGGTTCTGGCTGGCGGCTAAACCTGCGCCTAGGCCTGCGACACCAGCATGCAGACCTCCGGCTTCCATGATGCTCTGAGCTCCAGCCGGTGCTGCCACTAGAGTTGAGCATGAAGTTGTTAGTACTGCTAGTAAAGTCGTGATTGTCTTTTTTGACATGGACTCAAACCATTTTATATATAAAGAAAATTAGAGTTCTAGGTCCTTATTCCACTAAGGAGGAAAAGCTAACGCAAAGTCTCCAAATATTAAGCCTGACCTCCTATGGAGCACCTTGGAGAGGCTATTGTTGGAGCTGTTTAGTGCGATTCGAATACAATTCCTGTTCGTGGTTGAATTCTGTAGGTTGTCACTTGATCGACTTGGTTGGTTTGTCCTGTTGGGCTGGGAACGATATCTTGTCCAGCGGGCAGTCCTGTATCAACCCGGCGATGCCAATTTCCGGGCGGTAGAACAATGTCTAAGGGCTCCCAGTATGCATTGAACGCCTGATATAGCGAACGGCCGCTATTGTTGGTGTTGCCGTATTGCCAGGCAATGAACCTTGCTCCATCTGAGAAGTCTGCCTGGTATGGCTTTGTGCCGTGCCAGGTGATGGCATCTTCAGCCACTCGACCAATGCCGTGTTGCTTGCGCAGTTCTGTGATCATTTGGGTAAAGCGCAGCACATCTTTGTTCTTTTCTGCCAGCATCCAATCGAGCTGGGTGAGCTTATCTTGGGGCCAGGCATTGTTATTGCCATTTTGACTGCGGCGCATTTCATCGCCGTACAACAACATTGGCGTGCCTTTTGATAAATAGAGTAAGGCCAGGGCATTTTTCACTTGTTGCACCAGCAACTGCTCGATACGTTGCTGCTCGGCCAGGGGAAGATTTGAGCGCTCTACTGGGCCTTCTACGCCATGATTCCAGCTAAAGTTATCGTTGCTGCCGTCGTTATTGTTTTCGCCGTTGGCGTGATTGTGTTTCTGCTGATATGAAACTAAATCGTTCAGCGTATAGCCATCATGGGCGGTGACAAAATTAACCGAGTAGCGTCCAGATTCTGGTCTAAACCACTTTGGCGAACCTTTGATTCGTTCAGCTAGTGTGCCAGTTTGACCCGTGTCACCCTTAATAAATTTGCGCACCGTGTCTCTGAAATCACCGTTCCACTCAGACCATCTTTGCTCCGAGAAATGTCCTAGCTTGTATTGATGCGGGCCCCATGCTTCTGCAATTAGCTTTGTGCCTTTAAGTATCGGATCATTTTCCATCGCTTCGATGATTGGCGTTTTAGCTTTTTCGGCGCCATTTACGTCGTAGTTGAAGATTGTGGCTAGGTCAAAGCGGAAGCCGTCCACGTGCATCTCTTCTTTCCAATAACGCAAGGTGTCCAAAATCATTTTTTGTACTTGCGGATGATTGGTGTTCATGGTGTTGCCACAGCCAGTATGATCGACATACAGTTCAGGGTGACCAGGCACAAGCATGTAATAGACTTTGTTGTCGAAGCCTTTGAAACTAATGGTTGGGCCCATATGCCCAGCTTCTCGGGTATGGTTGAAAACAATGTCGAGAATTACTTCGATATTGTTCTTATGCAGTTCTCTCACCATTGTTTTAAACTCGGCTACTTGGGCTCCTTCCGAGCCTGCCATAGCAAAGCGACCCTCTGGTGCCTGAAAAGCTACAGTGTTATAGCCCCAAGAATTGCCTAAGGGTTCTCCTGTAACCGGGTCATTGTGGGGCCAATCGGCTTTGTCGAACTGCATTATTGGCATCAGCTCAACGGCTGTGACATTGAGCTTCTTCAAATGCTCGATTTTTTCCAGTAAACCTAGATATGTACCGGCTTTGGCACCGAGTGTTTGATCGGCAGCAGTCATTCCTCTCAAGTTGGTTTCATAAATATGGCTATCAGCCATGTCAATATTTGGCGGCTTGTCACCTTGCCAGTCAAATTCACCGGCTTTGACGACAATCGAGCGGGGCATTTCTTCGACACTATCGGTAGTGCCTTTCTTTAGATGGCGATTGGCGTCGCTGGGGTTGCTATTATCGTAACCTAATGGCCCTTTTGTGCCTCCACTTACGGCTTTGCTATAGGGGTCGAGCAGGGCCATGTTTTCGTTAATGCGTGAACCGTCACGGGCTGGTGAATATTCGCCAGGGGCACGGAATAAGTATTGAACGCCGGCTGATAAATTTTCGACAAAGCCATGCCAGACATTGTCAGTTTTTGTTAGTTCAATAGTTCTGCTTGGTTCTTTGGCATCTTTGTTTTCAAATATTAGAAGTTCAACTTTCTGGGCACTCTCTGAAGCCACGGCGAAATTGACACCATGTTCTGTTACTGTTGCCCCAAGCGGCTCTGGTAAACCGATGCTGACCGCTCCGCTAGATTCAACACCGTGAAACTCGACTTTGGGGCGGAAATCGGGGCGGGCCAGAAAGGCTTTCCATTCTTCGGCCCAAATATCTTTGTATTGGCGACCATCTCTGGCGAGCTGTTCACCCACGAGAGCGGGGTGCTCCACTACCTGTGGGGCGTTCGGCCCCTGCATCCGTTGTAGAACTTTGTTCTCTGTTGCTCTGGCTGTTGATTCGGCAAAGGCACGCAGCTTATAAAAGTCTTGTTCTGCTTTTGCTGGATTAGCCTTGCTCATTGGCTCAAGCAGCGAATAGAGTGGCTCCATTTGCTTGGCTAGGCGCAGGTGCGTCAGCTCATGGGCCAGTTTGGCGGCACTGTCTTGCTTTTGCAGCTCAACCACGTTTTTTGCCACGTCTGCTTTTGTTTCCGCTCCAGGGGTTTTTACTTCCTTCACCCGAGCGAGTGGATTGAACCTGGCCGCTTCGGCTAGTTCTGGATGGTTTAGCCCTTCATATTTTAAGTAGCGTTCAATTGGTATGCCCTTGCCCCAGGGTTGGCTATTGATACCGGCATCATAAGCTCGGGTGAGTCCGTGAGAGATTGCCGGGAGGGAGGTATTGATAAAGGCCCCGGAGGCCATGGCTTTAGCGCGGTCAGACCAGTTCGTTTGGGTCGTCTCTCCCATCATGCCAGCGACTAAGTGCGAAGTGTCATAGCCCACCATTCCACCGCCAGCGCCAACCACAGCTCTGCCACTGGTTCGAGCAAGCAGGCCCATAGATTCTGCTTTGATCAGGCGATTGCCCCCTTCAAAAACAGTGAAGCTGGCCATGGTCGCAACTGAATTGCTAACCCTGGTTTCGCCCTGATTGGGCTTCTTAATAAAGTCATACATGCCAGCACCGACAATTTGCGCCCCAGCTTCATGGCTGAGAATTCTTGCCGTTACTCCTTTGGCACCTATTGACTCGCCAAAGAGTCTGCCGCTGCCATGCAGTAATTTGCCTGCTATGACATAGGGAACGATAGCGCCGGCGGTTTCGGAGAGAGTCTGTACGCCCCACTGGGCAACATTGTGTACTTCGGCCACTTTGGCTTCTTTTGCCTGTCGATCAGCTGGAGCAAAAGTGTTGTAGATGCGCACTGCTCCGGTGCCATTGGCCATCGGGTTGAGCACGTTCTCTTGAACCGGTGTCCAAATGTTTTCGCCTAGCCAACTGGGCTGGCTGGAAGCTGATTGAGTTGTTCCATCGCCAGTGTCGCTGCCTTTGGGTGTGGTTTCAGCCTTGGTGGATGATTCTGGTTGTCGGTATTGCGGCACCTGAATCTTCCCTCGTTCTGGCTGTTCCCAAGATAGTTCTCATGAGGAGGCGGGTCAATCGTAATTCCACTATATGAATAGAGCTTGGTTCTTAAAACTGAGCCAGAGCTATGGTTGCGACTACTGGTTATGTCTTTGCTAACTTCACGCCCTTTTCACGTTGGGCTCACGACTTATTCACGGTTCGCCATTAGAGTTGAGGCATCAAATAAGTGGAAGCCCAGGGTTGCCTTGGGCGGCAGCTGCTAT
>JAUPUU010000403.1 GCA_030917395.1 Cyanobacteriota bacterium erpe_2018_sw_21hr_WHONDRS-SW48-000092_B_bin.40 | reverse complement strand
GGCAGTGAAGATTTCGGAGGCATCTCGGTGCTGATGATCGGCATTGGCCTTGGTGCTGGACTGGTTGGTCTGTTCCTGGTGCGCTTGCACGGTCGCAAGCGTCGGGAGCGTGATCAGCTCGAGAAGGAAGACCGCAAGAACAATCGTCAGTAATTACACCCGAGAGCTGCTCACGCTGAGCAGCTCTCACCAACCTGAAAGGAGGATGCCATGACACGTACAAGGCTAAGCCGAATGTAGGTCCTGGTGGGCGCACTGACAATCGTGTTGGTGCAAGGCCAGTCTTATCGTTGAAACCTCGGCTCAATAGCGTCTTCGAAAAAAATTCTTGAAGTAATTTCTTGGAGTAAATCCAGGCAGTTACTTTCGCAAAGCGCTGTTGAGTACTATCGGCCTTGCCGAGTGTTGAGGTAAGACTGTCACCTCCGCTTGCACCAGGACCTCCATTCCTTGGAGGTGTCTATGGGCAAGTCTTATCGCGGTTGCAACAAGGCGACCGTCCGCTGCCACGGCAGTGATGCGGAAAACATTTTCGTCGCTCTCTCCGATATCTTCGTGTCGGAAGCTACCTGGGCTAAGCTCATCGCTCGCGATGGGCAGCAGATCGAACAGTATCGCCAGGCTTATGAGAACGGCGAAGAAATGGTCCGCGTGGTTCTGCGTCCTCGCTTCGACGGTGGTTACAACGTCGAAGACGGGCGTCATCGTGTTATCGCGGCCAAGTTGGCTGGTGTCGGCTTCATCGAAGCTGCCATCGTCTAAACAAAGGCAGCGGTCGCACAAAACGACAAGCGAAAGAGGGAGGCGGAGCAATCCCCTCCCTCTTTTTCTTTCACTCTCACTCAATTTTTTTTGACCAAGAGGATATCAAGAAGCATGAAGAAATTCGTCAAATGGGGATTGCTTGGCCTGGCAGCTGCCTTGGCCCTGTCATTCCTGCTCTCAATCTTCAGCAGCGGAGGGCCAGCTCGTTCGCTGCCCGACAACTTTCAGGTCAAAGAGCGCTTGATCTTCAAGCTCAAGAGCGCTTTCGACGTGGAAGCCAACGGCAAAGACTATGGCGTCGTCAACGAACGTCTCGTCTCGCTCAAGCGCTCCTTTGTCTTCACCGACAACAGTGGCGCGACAGTGGCAACAGCCTACACCGCGCTGCTCAGCTGGGGCACTCAAATTGATATCGTGGATGGTGCTGGCAACAGCATCGGCACGATCAAGGAAGAGGTCTTCAGCTCAATGTTCAAGACCTGGACGACTTACAAGGTTCTCGATGCACGCGGCAATGTCGTGGCTTATTCGCATAAGTCCGAAATACTCGCCACCGACATCACCCTGGAAAGCACCAGTGGTAAGGTCGTGGCCGAATTGCACCGGGGCTATTTCAACTGGTTCGGCGACAGCTGGACAGTGACGGTCAAGGACCGCAGTGTTGTAGACCCGCGCATTCTGCCCTTCATCGCTGCCTACAAGACCCAGTCGGACAACGACAAGGACTCCAGCGGCGGTGGTTCTGGCAGTAGCGGCAGCAAGAAGAAGTAAGCCAGAAGCCCGCGCAAGCCGCAGACAAAACTAGCCGAACATGGCGATCTTGCATTACTAATGCTTGGTCGCCATGTTTTTTTGCTGCTATGTACGACAAGTATTAGTATTGCATTGGATAGTATCGCCAAGTCATAAAAATACAGGCCGAGGCATTGAGTTTTAGCACTTCCAAAACTGTCATTTTTTCTTCAAAAAATCTGACACTTTTGGCGAGGGCGAAGAGCAATCCATTAGCCAACCATTGAACTTTTTACTAGCGAACAACGTATTTGAAGAAACAGAGCACTTTAGAAATAGGGAGATCACTAATGAAAAGATGCAGCAGTGAAATCAAGAAGTTCATTGCTTCTCTACCACCAGGACAGCTGTTCACAACCACACAAATTCTGCTATCCAGTTCGAACTATAGTTCCCGAAACACAATTGACCAGGCCCTAGCTAGACTAGTAAAGCGCGGAACACTGGAGCGACTAACTTCAGGCATCTTTGTCGAATCCCAAAACAGAAAGACGTTTTATTCGAACCTAGAGATCATAGATATGAAGTCCAAGAACAGAGACAAAACTATTGAGTTTCGATCTTACAAAGACGCTAACAGCCAACAAATTACCGCTCTAAATAGACAATCAACCAGAAATGATTTCTGCAACATCGGCAGCAGCACTAGATTTCGCTACGAGGAAGGATATATCACCACAAAAAGAATGAGTGCAAGGAAGCTGCAATTGGCTAGCAGTGATGTTGGAGCGCTGATTTTATACCTTTGGCAAAATGGTAGCGACAAAACTGATGTAACTGAAATTGCTAAGAACATGGCCAGTCTCAGTCGCATAGAGCTAGAAGAATTTATCGGATTCACACCTTGTATGCCAAATTGGCTTTTAACAAAAGCTAAAAAGGCCATTGGGCCGAAATGGCAGAAAATTGAATGGGAATTACAGAAACGAGGAACAGCCATAGAACACTAGGGGCGAGAGTGACTCAATCCATTAAAGAAGCGTATGATCTGTTCGCCTTCAGGGTCATTATCGTTGCCCAGAGCTTCATTAATCTCACGGTGATTTTTATTCTCTATTACGTGCACATCGAAAGGCACTCGTGCTCTGCGCAAAGCGCTAATCAATTTGGTATTCTGCTCGGTGCTCTGTATTGTCCATGGCAAATAGTAGATCAAAAAAGGCGGGATGTTTTTGCCTTCCTTCACATAGTAGATTGGCGATGCCTGGCGCCAAACTGCGGGATTGCTTCCAAACGCTGGAGACTTGACAGGTCGGCGCTTATCAGTGAGCAAAGAAGCGGCAACGTCCAAAGCCCCACCATCGAGAAGCACTACCCCTGATACCGTTTTCAAGCTTAGCCCATGCCGAAACAGATAACGCTGATCTGTAGATACCAGGGCAGCGAGCTGTGCTCCGGCTGAGTGACCTAGTAAAAATATTCTATTTGGATCTCCGCCATAGCGACCAATTGACCTATGAATCCAGGCAATTGCACTAGCCACATCTTGAACGTGAGCAGGGAAATGAACTGCTGGAGACAACCGATAGTCGATACTAACAAAGACAAAGCCATTGCGAGTGAAAACATCGGGCATTGTCGTTACAGAAGAAACCTTGTCACCCAAACAGAAGCTACCGCCGTGGATATATAGAATCACTGGTAGTTTTTTCGCTAGCATTGTTTCCGGCGTTGTCGCTAGCGCTGTCGGGGCTGGCGGAGCTGGTTCAGTCCCTAATTTTGCTGGCGCATAAATGTCGAGCCGCTGTAGTGGATTGCGGCTGCCTGGAACGTAAACTTGATCGGCGGTCAAAGTGATTTGACTTCCAGCCAATGTCTCTTGTCGCGCACACACATTCGCTGGTTCGGCAGCCCAAGCCCTGGTAAATCCGAATATAAAGGCAAAGATAAAAGAGCCGATGAAAGCAGCAGAAATATTGGGATAAGTCTTATTTGTTAAGTAACTCAATGCACGGAGATAGCTTTAGGGTCTTAGTTATGGTGATTGTACGAGATTAAAGAGCATATCGCTTATTCATGGCCACAAAAGAGCCACTTAAGAGCTTGTGGATAAATTGATATCACTCTAGGTTGAAAGTTTAACTAATTCATCCACACCAACAAAACAGAGTAAGAAACAACCAAACTTAAACAGCTAGAACAACCAAACAGCCACAATTTAAAACAAATCAAAATGGAATCAAACCATGTAATTTTTGCCACTATCATTTTGGCTTTGACCTCTATCTGGTGGTTTCTATACCACCGAAAATGCCACCGAACAGAAGTAGAT
>JAUPUU010000402.1 GCA_030917395.1 Cyanobacteriota bacterium erpe_2018_sw_21hr_WHONDRS-SW48-000092_B_bin.40 | reverse complement strand
GGTTTTAGCTTGTATCCGGAAGGAAATACGCTGGAAGTGATTCGTGAGCATCTACAAAAACATGGCGCACCATACTGGGCAATGAGCGAGGGCACCAACGTGGTGCCAAACGGGATGCCCGGCGAGCCTAGAATGGAATCGTACCTAGCTAAGCTGTTTAATCATGGCGCTGTTACTGCAAATATTTATTCGTGGGGAATTGGAGGCAACGCCGAACGTGAACGCAATATCTTTCGCCGCGCCACTGAGAATCCTGAAGCACTGAACGCTTATCGAAAATTTCTAAGGGGAGAGACCTTGACCGAGGCACCAAAGACTAAAGCTGCCTTTTCTAGTGAGCTACTGCGAGAGAAAATCAATCGCATTCAAAGACAGCTACCCGCCTGGGTAAATGGCAAGCCCGAACGAATGCAGCTAGCAAAGTCGATGATGGAACGACTGGAAGGCGCCCTAAAGTCGAACAAATTCCAACAAGCTGACACTGCTGCCGATGAGGCTCTCAAGCTCCTCACGAAATGACGAAATAACTATCACCGACCTAGACCTAGGTGCTCAGTCAGCCACTCGCTTATAGGATGTGATGCCTTGTCGCTTGCCTTGGGTAGATTGCCTTGCAATGCCAAGGCTATTCTTGCACTCATGTCTTGCTCTGCCATCTGCATTGCCTTTGTTTTGTCGGGCCCCTCAGGCAGAGAGGCGATAGCTCGAGCCGCCATAGCACGGCTCTCTGGATACTTGAAAGCAGCGTCTATCGCTTGTTTACGGTCTTGTGGTGCCAATCTATCAATTTGTTTGGCTGCCTCTATTCGCGACTCAGGATTCTTCAGTGCCTCATAGTAGAGTTCTTTTATGTGCGCTGTACCCTTCAAATAATCTAGCTCAAAAGCAGCTCTGCCAGCCGCACCTGGTGTGTTTAAAGCCTTGCGCAAAACATCAGCAAGTTCATTTTTATCATGCAGCAATCGGGCAGCACTGCGCGGAACCTGCCCGCTTACTTGAGGATAATCAAGGGCAAGCATCAAGGCATCTTTAACTTGAGCATTATCAATACTGCTCATTTTTCTACCAGCGATCATGCGATCTTGACTTGAGTTAAGTAAATCGCGAAACTCAGCTAAGCTCTTTGGTGGTACCACCGAAACTGGCTCAATACCGCCAACGTCCCAAACTATTCCACCGGGGCCTCGGTTAGCGCTCCAGTCATCTCCAAGTACCAACTTGTTTTTCGCTAGTACTTCTCTCAGCTCTAGGCCTGTTTGATTAACTGGCTTAGTGACAAAGTCGTTGAGCAGCCACCCGCCGCTGCTACCCGGATTGGATGCATGAAATTTAACCAGATCGCGAATTGGATATTTCGAAAGAAAAGTAAATGCACCAGCTTCGCTGTAGCTGCCATGAACATCAATACGGGCTGGGTCATGAACTACCTTAAAAGCAAAGTCTTTGCCATCGGCCGTAAGACGATAAACTGAAGCGGTCTCGCCAACACCGACACGCTTGACACCGACCGTGGTATCGCCAAGCTGTACCTTAAATTCAGGCAAGCCGAGGTCAGTTGCGCCAAGCCCTTGTTTCTTGACCGACGGTAGATTACAGTCAACTGAGCGTAACATTATTGCTAAGTCATCAAGTTTTTTGAATACAGCGGCTTGAGGCAAACCTCCATTCACAAGTTCTACTGGCAGTGTTCCAACCGCTCTATTGCCCAGCTGCTGCTTAAAAGAATGAGCATCCGGAAAAGTTTTCATCTCAGCTGCTAGTTGAGCAATTGGCACTACCTCAGCTACTTTGCCAACTTGCCTGTCACTGACTCTTTCAATTGGCTTCTCACGTGATTGCTCAGGTGGTTTTTCGCGTGGTTTTTCAGCAAGCCTCTCACCTGGTCTGTCTGCTGTTTTCTCTATTGGCTTCTCTACTAGCCTCTCCACTGATTTTGGCGTGCTATCAGCCAATTGACTTTTAGACATCATTGCTTTGAGATTGGCCGGCCTAAGGCTATGAGCGCCAGCCATAACGCCGCCAATGGCAGAATAGGTGAACATCGATTCAAACAATTCTTGGCCGCTAGCATTCCCCCTTGTACTCAGTTCAGCGCTGACGAAACCGGCTGGCAGACCAGAGGCCGTTGAGTTGACGATATTATTCCTCAACCAAGAGAGATTGGCACTTTTGCCAAGATAATTGAGTCCGTGCGCACTTCCCACCAAAGTAGTGAAGGTGGCTGCGCCAATACCAGCATTCTCGAGCCTGTTAGTGAAGAAATCAAGGCCCCGCTTAGAAGTGTCTGACGGCGTGAATATTCCCTGATAGATACCACCAGTTAGAGCTGCCGAGGTAAGTGACTGCCTGAGCGACTGACTGCCGATTGCTGCAGCACTGCTCTCAGTTTTAGTGGCAATGGCAGCACCAGCAGCTTTACGTAAAAGCAAAAAAGTTACTGCAGTACCGGCTGCGCCACCCAGCTGCTGGGCAAACCAGTTCGGGCTAGCAAACTTCTCATGCTCAGGGACATCAAAAAGACCAAGTCTTGTTTTGCCAGTTTGGTCAAAGATTTGCAGCACGCCATCAACACGAGCTTCAATCAGCTCATACCCAAATGAATTTCCGAAAGAAGAAAGTAAATTGGCAGGCTTCTTTTCTTGGCCTGAGTGCATCAAATCAAGCGTGCTCGGAAATGGAGATTCCACTTCTTTGACTAGGCCCCTTTCTTGATTTTCCCTTTCTATCGGCATGCGTGCTTTCTCTAAAGATGGTTCACGGTTGTCAAGATATTACTTCTTTATTCGAGACAAGTCTATAAAGTTGTACCCTGAAAATTCTGTGCCTGTCGATAAGAGCAGAAACTGGCTAGCGCGGAAGTCGACTAGTAGGTCAAACCAATGGCCCAATGTCTCTTTGAAACGCTTTGCTGCAGCAAGCATTTATTGCCGCACTGAAACGTCCCATTTCACTCTCCAACGTGTAGAATCTCGTAAACTCTTGCACTTATCGAGCATCCAAACTTTCTATGCCAACCTTAGACAAACT
>JAUPUU010000401.1 GCA_030917395.1 Cyanobacteriota bacterium erpe_2018_sw_21hr_WHONDRS-SW48-000092_B_bin.40 | reverse complement strand
TTGCTGAACTAAACAAAGATCAAATCAAAGACATCAACTTGATCAAGCCTGGCATGAAGCTCAGGCTGCCTGGTGATGCCAATGAAACCGATGCTGAACGCGCCAGGCTGCGGCGTCAAGCCGGCACCAGTGGTCCTGACGAGAGTGCCGCCGAAACTGAGCGGCTGAAGCGCCAGGGGAAAAAGCCAGAAACTCCTGACGAGAGTGCCGCTGAAACCGAGCGGCTGAAGCGCCAGAACGCACAGAGACCTTCGTAACAGCCCCTATATTGCCAAACTTTTTGCTTAAGCTGATAGTGACGCATTGTCGCAATTACTCAGTTTAGAAGTTTGAATTGGGCTACCTCGCATTTACTAGTCTTTCCAATCAATTTTCTTACCAAAGGACGGTTAACAATGACGTTCGCCAGACAACTTCACGACCTTCAAGAGAAAAAAACTGATCAGCCTGCTGCTCAGAGCGATGGTGCGCTCGCTATTCAAGCGATTACCAAGCCTGAAGACAATCGCATCTTTCTAGTAGATAAATCGTCCTCAGTCGGGGCCAAATCTTTAGACCTGGGCAAAGTCGACATCTACAAGTTAGACATTTACCCGGCGCGCCCTAGCGATGACAATGCTATCGGCCCAGACCGCAGATCTACCTTATTCGACGAGAAAACGGCAAAAGAGGTAAGGGCATCTTCTGAACTGCGTTTTGATAATTTTGACAAGCTCTCGCTAACTTCAGCAGAGAAGCTCGACTTCAAACCATCAAATTCTCTCGATACCAAAAACCTAAATGAAACCAAAATTGAACTGGCCAAACCAGAGAAAGAAAAGACCGATAAGCCAGTTATAGTCGAAAGTTTAGTCAAGCCGGGCGACAAAATAGCTGAGGCCAAGCCTGATACAGAGAAGCTGAAAGAAGCAAAAGAACAGCTAATCAAGCACGCCGAAGAAAAATTCAAAGACGACCCAGCCAAGCTGAAACAGTTCAAAGAGAATATGCGCCTCTTTGAAGAGCGTGCTGGACGAGACAATCTCAGCCCCACTGAAATTGCCAAAACCTATAAACAAATTGATCGACTACTCGAAGCCAAGGGCGATAAACCTCTTAGAGCAGAACAACGCAAAGACTTGGCCGAACAAATAATGAGACAGGCAGCAGACCCCACCACTATTGACCAGGGCCGTCATAAAACCTGCAATATGGCTACAGTCGAATCGCGTATGTACACACGCAATCCGTCCGATGCCGCTCGCCTTGTAGCTGACGTCGCCTTGACTGGTCAATATGTCTCCAGCTACGGTAGCAAAGTAAGAGTCAACCCAGGCGCCCACGACGAATCGCGCAATCGCAACACTTTGGACGGTCAGCGCAGTCACGCCAGTGAAATATTCCAAGTCACTGCCGTGAACCTACACATCGACCAAGAAAATCGAAGAACTAACCCGCCTGGGCAGCTACGCTACGAACAGCATCCCACAGTGCCAGGCTCCGGTGACACCGGCGAGCGCATCATCGATTACGGCAGCAAACCACCAAAAGTCTTAGACACGCACCCGAGAATCTATACATCAAACCTCGGTAATTTGCGCGATGTTTACTCTAGTATCACCGGCAAATATGAAAGCGGCATTGCCATTGCCCATGACTCAGCGGTTACTGATAAGTCAGATGGAGTGAAAAGAATCAGCTCAGAGAAGGAGCTAAATGCCGCTTTAGCTGAAGCAAAAAAGAACGGCAAAATGCCGTTGATAGTTGCAATTGATACAAGTGTGGAACCATTCTGGACTGATTCAGGCGCAGGAAGAGCGGGAGGTTCCGGTGGTGGCCACGTGGTAACGATTACAGACTATTCCCCTGGCCCCCCGGCAAAAGTTACCATCGACAACCAATGGGGCAAAGGCCTTGACCACGACGCCAGCAAACCAGTATCGGTACATGAGCTATACCAAGCAGTCAGAGGTAAAACAGATGCTATCACGCAGTTAGAGAAAGACGTAAAAGCGGCCAAAGATGCGGGTCATCCAGACCGAGTCAAGGAACTTGATCTCGCTAGGCTAAGATTACTAGATGGAAAAATCTCCAAAGAAGACTTCGAGAAAGAAGTAATCCGCATATCGAAAGAAATAGCGAAAATGCCCGATGGCAAAGACTTCATCGCTGCCACAAAGAAACTGCAGACGACAATGAATAGCCTAGAACCAGGCGCATTTTTTAGAGTGCTAAGAGAGCAGCATAAGGCTGGTATGCTGAATAACGATAGCTATAAGGAGGCAATTAACTACCAGATTGATACCATGATCGCAATTCGAGCGATCACAAAGAGAAACGGTCAATGGAATGAGATCGGTAAACCGCAGTTCGAGCAAGGTGTAGCTGAGCTAATGGAATCACTTAAGGGCTTTACTCCTGAAGAAATAAAAGCCATCCGCGATCGGCTAAAAGCAAGAAAATAACCTAGAGCAAACACACACACACTAAGTAGGAAATGATAATGGGCCCGCTGGAAGATATTCAGATAAAGAGTGAACCAATAAAAATGGAACGTCGCGACGCTGCTGAAGAGCAAAGACGTAGGCTCTTTGACGAGTTGATGCAAGACGGTAAGGACGGTAAAGATGGCAACGCCATCGGTCGCAATACAAGCGGTATAGAAGTTATCGACCGTGGTCAAATCTCAAGCATGTCTATGCCTGCGGGTTTTGAAAAAGGCAAAGCAGTTGGTGGCACATTCGCTAATAATAGCTTTCAAGAGTATCACTTAAGCTCAAATGCCAATGTCAAATTCTATTTTGAGTATCGCGGACAGCGCATGGGAGCAGAAAGCTCTAGGGCTTTTCATGAGACCTTAGAAAGGCCACCACATGTTTTGGCACCACAAGAGTTAGAGAGCTTGCATCAAGTGCTCGGTGCCAACCGCTCTAACAAAGAAGACTTTAAAATAAACTCCGCTCGAACAGAAGACTTGAACGGCAAGCGTGTTCTCACAATCGAAGGTCGCTATCCGCACCATGGCCTCTCAGCCCGCACAGTCTTTGTTGATTCTGATGGCACTGGCAGTGCCGTTCAAGAGATTACTTTTCAGGCTCCTACAGCAGAGTTCTTCAAAAACACTGCAGCAAGTCTAAATGCTCTTAAGTCTATAAAATGGAAATAGATGTCAAAAGAGAGAAAAGGCCTGAGCAAGTCGCTGACCAGAGCGACGGCGTGCTGGGCCGCGAGGTGATTACAAGGCACGAAGATAATCGCATCTTCTTTGCAGACAAATCGCCCTTAAACGTGGTCAAATCTCTAGACTTTGGCGCAGTAGACATTTACCAAGCTCATCCATTGAGTAACAATGCAAAATCGGATAAAGCTGTTGTTGACGAATATATAGTCAAGCCTGGTGACGGCGTGGCTAGAATCGCTAAACAGTTGGCTGGTAAGGACAGCACGCCCCAAGACACTGAGAAATTAATAAAAGAAATCGTCCAGATCAATGGCTGGAAGGACGCAAGCCATCCTCTCCATCCAGGTGACCGGGTGAAGGTGCCCGGGGATAAAGCTGCTGATGCTAAACCTGAAGAGCAAAAGCTTCAAGAAGCTAAAGAGAAGCTAACTAAGCAGGTTGAAGAAAGATTCAAAGACGACCCAGCCAAACTAGCGCAATTTAAAGAGAACATGCGCCTCTTTGAAGAGCGTGCCGAACGCGATAAACTCAGCCCCACTGAAATTGCCAAGACATATAACGAGATTGATCGTCTTCTTGTCGCGAAAGGCGACAAACCATTGAAACCAGAACAAAGAAAAGATCTGGCAGAACAGATCATAAGACAGGCCGCTGACCCCACCACCATAGGCCAAGGTGCTCATAACACCTGCAGTATGGCCACAGTCGAAACCCGTATGTACACACGCAATCCGTCAGATGCCGCGCGCCTAATAACTGACGTTGCCTTGACTAGTCAGTACGTCGCCACAGATGGCCGCAGAGTTCGCGTCAACCCTGGTGCCCACAATGAATCGCGCAATAGCACCGCCAATGATGACGGTCGCAGCCACGCTAGTGAAATTTTCCAAGTAACAGGTGTCAACCTACACATTGACCAGGAAAACCGCAAAACCAATCCACCTGGGCAATTGCGCTATGAACAGCACCCCACTAAGCCTGGCTCTGGAGACTCCGGAGAGCGCATCATTGACTACAGCAGCAAGCCGCCTCGAGTCGTGCAAAGTGACCCGCGAATTTACCACGAAAACCTGGGCAACTTGCGTGATGTCTATTCAGCTATCACTGGAAAAAGAGAAGAAGGCATAGTGATTGCCAATGACTCACCGAAGTTAGACAAGTCAGATGGAGTAACGAGAATCACTTCAGAGCAACATTTAAATGATGTCTTGGCCCAAGCGAAGAAAGACGGCAAAATGCCTCTGATAGTAGCTGTCGACGCAAGTGTAGAACCATTCTGGACTGACTCAGGGGGAGGAGCTGCCGTGGGCTCTCGTGGCGGCCATGTAGCGACAATCACTGACTATACTAGCGGACCGCCAGCGAAAGTCACTATCGACAACCAATGGAGAAAGGGCGCCGACCATGACGCCGCTAGACCGCTAGCGGTGCATGAACTCTATCAATCTATAAAAGGCAGAAGCCACGCAATTGTTGAATTAGAAAAAGATGTGCAGGCGGCCAAGGACGCTGGTCATCCAGACACATACAAACAGCTAGATCTTGCCAGGCTGAAGTTCCAAGATGGAGAAAGTACATTGGACGACTTCGAGCAAGAAGTCATTCGTCTAATAAAAGAAGTGGCAGAAATGCCAGACGACGACAAGAAGAACCGCTCAACAGAGAAGCTGCGCAGCACAATGGATAGCTTAGAGCTTGCTGTGATTATGAGAGCATTAGAAAACGGGAAGAAAGCTCGCATGCCCAAGGGCAAAAGCCCATTGGACGAGTGGACAATCCGGGCCAGTTATTCTTCGACCAACAAAGAGAATTAGCAGAGCTAATTAACCGCATCTGGTGCCAACTGCTATTGGTATGAAAATTGACTTTATACAGATTCAGTTCTTTTTGAGAGCCTCGGGTAGGTCGATTTTCTTTTGCCACATCGGGTCTTTACCAATAGGCTCCATTGGCTTGACGACTTTGCCTAAGATTGGGTCAGGTCGCTCATAGCCGACGATCGGTCCACAGGCAATGTAGCCATCTTGATCGCGGATGCAAACATCGGGTTTTACTTTATTGGGTAGAAGTCTTCTGAAGTCATCTGTAGTCAGTTGGTTGTGTATTGAATCAGACCCACAGCCGCCTTTGGTAATAGTGTTATCAGAGCATTTTGCGCTGAAGTTTTCTGCTTCGAAGTTTGACATTTGGTAATCCTCATTTTTGTATTGCGGTTTTATTGCAGTTGTATTGGGTTCAACGAATGCAATATAGAGGTTAACCGTGACTCATCAGTGACTTCAGGTTTATCGGTTGCAGCAAAAACTGCTAAATTTTTCTAGGCGGTCGTATGAGATTTTGATTGAAGGAATTGTTCCTGCCAAATATCTAAAACTGGAAAGGAAGTAAATGCTAAAGCTGTATCATCAAGACGAGTTGCTAGGAACAATCACCGATGTTAGCCAAGTTGGCTCTGAGATGATAGGGACGATTGAGTTGACGCCAGCCTCTGCCAAGTTCGTGGAAGTTTGGGAGTACTTGAAAGATTCCACTCGTTTGATGAGCGGAGAAGAACCTCCGTTTGATGGCGACTTTTACTTTGACCATTGGTTTGTTGAGGATGAAACTGGTAAGAGAGACGAAATTATCGTTCCCGGTATTCATGACCAAAAGTCAATTCGGTGGCTATATTGCTGAAGTCTGAAGGAGGTGAATGTGGATTCATTCTTCAGTTTTTTACCAATTGCAAGCTACCGCTTTAGTATTGGAACTCACGCAGTGGCGCCACTGTCAAGGCTCTCGGAGACGTGTAGGCATGCTTCTAGAGTTTTGCGTTGATACGTTTCTTTCCAGCTATGTCCCCGTGAACAACATCGTTAAGCCATGAGGAATAGCTGGGGAAAACCTGGTTCAGTTCTTCTGTGGCTTCATCAAAGCGCCAAACAGGAGGATC
>JAUPUU010000400.1 GCA_030917395.1 Cyanobacteriota bacterium erpe_2018_sw_21hr_WHONDRS-SW48-000092_B_bin.40 | reverse complement strand
GGCGGCACGAGAAGCAGGCGACCGTTTCTTGCGCTCCGGGAAAAACCGTCAATTACTTCACTCCCCAGATAGATTAGCCTGGGGAAGTGACGCCGGCCTTTTTCAAGCCTGATGATCTTTCAAAGTACAAGGCCGACCCTGATAAATACAAGCTGAATCACCGCTCCATCACCTGCAGGTCGACCTGGCATCTGCAAAGCTATGACGTCAACGACGCCAATCAAGTACACACCTATCTAGTTTATTTGCGGAATCTGCCCTATGAAGAACAGCTTTATTGGCAATCATTCAACGAATGGCCAAAGTCGACTATCTCAAAGAGAGCTATACAGACTGACTTTGAAGGAAGATTTACGACCATCCCAGATGCAATCATAGATCTGAAGCAAATTGTACGTGACCTTGATTCGAACCCGCCCGCTTGGTGGCAGCCGCGGCCTGTCGGCATAGCTAATCTCGTTCATTACCCCTTTTCTTCATCGCAGGCTGAATGGGCCGACGCGATAATGAATCTAAGCCAACTCCTTGTAGAGGGTTTTCGAGTCGACGATCTTAAACAGAGGCTAACTGCCCTTGGTGTCACTCCCGAGAAAGACGCGAAGTCTCTTGGGTTACTTTTCAAAATTGCTGAGGCTAAAACCGATACAGATGCAGGTAAGGCCTTGCTCGCTCCTTTTCGAGAACTACAGGATCTTCGTTCCAAAGTAAAAGGGCATGCAACTCAAAAAACAAAGAAAGATCTCATCGATAAGGCTTTAGCTGAACACGGAACTTTGTATAGGCATTTCGTGAACCTTGCAAAAGGTTGCCACGACTCGTTTGAGAAGATTGTAGTTATGCTCAAACCCTAGTTTGAAGTTTTCCGAATCATCAAATCGAGCGGCCTGCGGAACCGGTAAGGATGGCTTGCAGTTCGATTATATTCTCAGGATGGAGGTCGCGCTTCGCTACTGGGCAAAGCCCTCGATTGGAGCTGATGAGTTTCCACAAGAATACAGCTGCCTTTAGAAAGGAGACTAGTTAGTCCTCAACCAGCCGAAATAGTGCTTGTTCCTTGTCTTCTGCAGTAGACAACGAGTAGCGCGTGGTTGTTTCGACCTTTTCGTGGCCGGCAATTTCAGCCACCAAGACGAGGTCGTTGCCTCCTTTGACTAAGTTTGTGACCAGAGTGTGGCGCAAGACATGTGGTGATATTTGGAGCCCAACTTCTTGGCCGAGCTTCCTGACCACTAGGTCGAGCGCGGCAGTGGTCATTCTACCGCCTTGCGGATTGGGAAAAAGTGGCGAGCTAACTTTTGGCGATCCGTATTTCTTGGCCAGGAATTCGAGCCATGCCAGGAGCGCTTCGCAGGCATCATGATTGAGTGGCACTTCTCTGTACCGGTCGCCTTTGCCACTGCGGATAATTACCTTGTTTTTTCTGCTCTGGGCGTAGACGTCCTCGACATTGAGCGCGGCACACTCACCCACACGGATTCCCGTTTGAAGCAGCAAGGTCACTATTGCCCGGTCTTTTGGCCGCCGAGTCTTCTCGGCGGCCTTTTTCAGTTTCCTTTCTTCTTCCCGGGTCAGTGCGGCCGGGCCTGGGACGGCAGATCCTCGCGTTTGACTTTGGTCTTGGCCAGACCGAGGAAGCCGAAAAAGCTATCGGCAGCAGCAAGTGCTGAGTTGACCGAATTCGGGCTGGCATTTAGATCTTGTTTGAGATATTGCTTAAGGATGTGGTCTCGCTCGCCGGCATCGGTGAAGACGTCTCTACTGCAATCTTCCTGGACGATGTAGGCAAGGAAGTGGTTCAGGCGGGAGCGGTAGGCCCTTTTGCTGTGCTCGGACAAGTTCTGCTTTGCCAGCCACTTCTGGTAGTTAGTGAAGTGGCCGTAAGCGACCATCAAAAAGCCCTTGCCCAAGATTAGTCCACCCGGCCCCTAATATCGCAAGTTATTTTACTGCCCATGGCCTCTCAAACCTACCCAATATCACAAGAAAATGTCCTGAAAGTTTGCGATATTGCCACTTATCAGGAGCGCGTATTGAATTTCAAGGGACATTCCGAAGTTTGCCAATTACGCAGTGCGGTTAAAGGCATGCAGCGGCTGGTTACGTGACAACGGTCCGATCGTTTACTAATTGCTTGGTTTGAGGCAACCGGATCATCCAGACTCTGCTTGGCGAAAACAAGCGAATTAAGGTGCGTCTTCTCAGTCATAGGTTCTTTATCACCACATACGAAACTGTGTACGCAAGGTTACGCAAGAAAAGCCAGCGAGCTTCGTCCATCGAATATTCTGTACGTTTCTCCCAGTCCCAATACTTGAGCGCCTTCGTTGACGGGTCAACAGTCCAGGTCGCATGAGAAATAGCGTTTCTCACAATTCGAATATCATCTTTCAGGAGAAACTGACAGGCTTTAAACAGAGCTGACCGGTTATGGGTTATTTTCAGGCTCTCACGAACTACCTCAAACAGGGACTCTCTCAAAAATACAAAAACAAAGTAGTTTTCCAGGTTCAACAAACCGGAAGCATATATGGAGGAGGCTGCGTCGCCTCCTACCTTCTTCTCCAGTTCGTCAACATAGTTACTTAGCAGCCGCATACCTTCAATTGTCCAGTGCTGATGAGAAATGTCGTTAACAGAAAGTGGCTTCAACGCATCTTTGATCAGCTGCTTCTGAACCGCATCTAAAGCCTTAATATCAGCTTCTATCGAGTGAGCCAGCTTGTCAGCCTGGTCTTGGGTCATCTTCAAGTCACCAGCCAAAGTCGTTGCCTGCTTCTGCATGACCAAATCTAGAGTATTCAGCATGTCACTATAAGGGGGCGGCACAAAAGACATATTTTCTCCTCTACGAATCGCCTTTCTGCAAAAGGCCTTGCAAGTGCTGCTGCGCTCGACCAATTGCATCACTAATTTCTTCTGGTGGTTTATCAGTACGGCTTTGCGCGCGCTTATCCCGTTTTCGCGTTCTTCTTTCAAAGGTTGATGGTAACACTTGCCGCGCCTGTTCTTTTGCTATTGCGTGCGCACGCTCTGTACATAAGTCATTAACGGTCTTTTCCGTGTGCATACAATACGCCACTTCGACTTTGAGGGTGTGCAAAACTACAAAGGAAGGAATTTTTACAAACACATCGATTTGGCCGCCATCCGACCTTGTATTAATGGCAAAATCAATGCTTCTCAGCAGATAGTCAAATACAGGCGTCGGGCCGACTGTTGCACCCGTATCAGTTTCATCGCATTCTTGTACAGCGGAATAGAATAATTTTGGCGGAAATACCACAGCGTGGTTTGTCTGACCCAACAAGTATAATCTAAGATGTTCCAGTTCTTCCGATGTTTTGCATACACACTGTTCTGCTTTTCGAGCTTCGCTAATCTCTAACCAGCGTGCGCAACGCCACACTACAGACACCATCCAATATTGAAGCCACGGATCGTTTCCAGGATAACGCTGCTTGTTTTTGATCCACGGATGAAACACATGGCGGGCAAACTCACTTTCTTTCGCACCGAGAAGTTGTTCGCATCGCTTGCAGAGAAACGGCTCTACATAACCATTTTGACTGTTTCTGTTTAAATTGCTGCAGTGCATGAACTCGGGCAGCTCGGAGACTTCTTTGATCCAGGCTTCGATAAATCGACCGACAATATGACTCTTTTGCAGTGTGGCAAAATTCAGACAAAGCTGACACCGCTCAAGATTTACTAATAATTGGGTTCCAATAACCATACTCGCACCACCCGCCTTACTTTAAACGCGATCTGGGAAGCGTTTAGCGTAAGCGTCATACTTTTCCTGGTCTACATACGTATCACCAAAGCAATACTTACACATCTCGCCGTCGAATTGCTGTCCGTTTCCTTGGCAATGCGGGCAGTCAACCTCATCGATCTCGTCTCTGTTGTATTCTTGGCCATCCTCGGTGCTTACGACGCAATCGCCCTTGCAGTAGCTGCAAAATTCCCCTCTCAAACCAATGGTGCCACGCCCGCCACAATGAGGGCAATCCACTTCATCAAAATCATCTTCGTCGTAATTTTTGACATCCTCCTTGCTTACGACCTGACTTCCCTTGCAGTATGCGCAAAATTCGCCCCTGAATCCAATCGTGCCACGCCCAGCACACCTGGGACATTCCACTTTATCGATCTCATCGGGGTCATATTCTTTTAGTTCTTCTACTGTCACCGAACCATTGCCCCGGCAGTAAACACATATATCGCCGACCAAGCCCGTCTTTCCTCGCCCATTGCAGTGAGGGCACTCTTCACCATCCAGCGAATCCAGCAACTCATCGTAATCTGAAGCCACTTGTGACACCTCCTCCAAAGCCTGTGTTAGATTCGCGTTGACTTGGTTTCGCGCCGATTTGAGAGCCGACGCTGCCTTTGCGTTAGCCTTGTTCAGCGAAGCGTTTCCAGTGTCTATTGTTTCGATCGCCTCGCTTGCCGTTATCAGTTCCACTGCAATGGTTTTCAATCCAAGCGCACTGTCTGTGTCTACTTGCTTCAGTGCTTTGTTTAAATTGTCGATTGTTTTGGTTAGTCGAATGGCAGAATTAGCTGGTTCTAGCAACATTTGATACTTGTATCGCGATGCTTGAATCATTTCATTCTTGATCGCATTTACGTCTTCTATTTTTAGACAATCGTGAAGCTTATGGCCGTAATCATATTGAGTATGGTGATTAGGACACAACAGCAACAAATTGTGCGGATGGTTGCACTTCGATGTTTTCCAGCTTTTGATATGCGCAACTTCAAGATTATTAGTATGCTGGCAAATTGCGCAACCGAAGCGAGATTCTCTTCTGATCTCGCTCTTTACGCTGTCTGGGATATGAGCTCGCGTTGCTGCCTCGCGCGTCGGCCATTTTTCCCGCAGATAAGCATCATAATGCACAAGATTATCTTTCAGGAAGTATAAGACCCCACTTCGCTCTTCCACAAATTGCAAGAGCTTCGTTTGACCTGTTTTTGGGCAATTTTGTGTGAAATTCTTCAATAATTGAGGTGAGATTCCCAATAACAGTGCGGCTTCAAGCTCACTAATAGGTTCGGTCATTTATCCTTCCAGAGCGATATGGACTACCAATTTGTCACTTCGCAAGATAAACGCAACAGAAACTTGCAAGATAAATGTGACATTGCACGATACTTGCACAGTGTGCGTATGTATGACTTTATTGCATAGACGCCGCAACCGTGGGTATTCTGCTCATAAGAACACTAGATGCAGTTTGACTCTCAAGGTGATTAGAGCAGTCAAGTGATGCAAATATCGGGCAAAAACTGTAGCAAATAGCGTGCAAAGAGACAAGGCTGTCTCCCAAGGAGAATACGGTGATGGCGGACAATAACAATTCGGGGTTCTTTTTTAATTGACAATGATCATACGGCGTGTTCGAGACCATTTTAGGCAACCATTTCAATATAACAACGGCGATCCTGAGTTCCGCAGGCAAATGCGATTGTGGACGCCGCACAGGTCTTACGACGAAGAAGCGTTTCAATCTAAGACCCGGTCAATTTTGCCGGACGACTAGCTATAGTGCCGGTCTAATCTGTGTGTGCAATGCAACGCCATTTAAGCCGTCCGGGGACTCGTGTAGTCTGCGGCCGGGCTCACAACCTGATTATTGAACCTACGGAAGAATATTCGTCAAATACGGCACTTCCCCTCATTCCTGGTACATAATCTGTATACTGCAACACGCCACGCCAAAAAAAAGTTGTGATATCGCAGATTATGACAAGTTATTTTCTGCTTTCATTTCCTGCCAGCCATATTTCCGCGCTTTTGGACCGCCCTTAACAGTCAAGGATCATTTCGTCTTGTATTCTTTCGGGAATGCGGGATACCAAGTCTCGTCTATCTCGACAGCAACGTAGCCACCAACATATTTAGGGTCTCGCCCTCGTGTAACAAGGCATTGTTTCGACTCCTCTCATAATTTCTGAAGTCTGAATTATTTAACCTCATCTACTGGCTTTTGGCGATTCTAGCGCCTGCCACTCTGACTTCTGGGTTAGAATTGGCATTTTGCATGGACCAATCAACAATGGAAAGTACAAATTATCGTTGCATTTACTGCCTGGAAATTAAGCCAGTCAATCTTTTCAATGGTGAGCACGTCATTCATAAGAGCATGACAAAGCGCATCCAGAAAAATCTAATCTTGCATGGGCGAGTTTGCGAAACGTGCAATAGCACTTACGGCAAGACAATGGACCTAAAGTTATCCAGAAGCTATTTCGAAGGATTGAATCGCTTCCGTCAAGACATGAAGCCGGTTTCGGAATCACATCATCTCGACCAGAAAAATATTCAATGGTCCGTGGCTGACCCGGAAGCATTCCACAACGAGATTGGAGACTTCACAGAAGTGCTTGGAGACTGCCTGATACTATTTTTGTCTGATACTACAAAAAAGATTTTTACACTTGGACAATTGAGACGCAAACCATTAAACGAGCTGGTTGATCTCGACAAGATAGAAATGCTGCGCGTTTTCACTGGCCGGCAAGATCGAGCTGATGCGATTGGCGAATTGATAAAACCGCATGTCTCAGAGAAATTTCAACTTGCCGAAAATCTTGAAAAGCACAAAGTGACCGCTACTGTTACTTACGATGAAATTGCACAACGTGCTATCGCCAAAATTGCCTTTAATTACTTCGCCTTGGTCACCCAGCAAAACCCTGATATAGTCTTCGAGAAGTCCTTCGACAGTATTCGAAAGTTCATTTATCGCGGCATTTTTCCGAGCATACGTCCTGTACAAAAACAAGAAGAATTGAGTGACTTTGCTCTTGGCGGACTTTCTCTCAACGGTCACTGGATACGGCTATACAAGAATCCAGACCTTTCAACGGTGATCGCCAAAGTATCGTTGTTCAATCAATGGGTATGGAAAGTTGTTCTAAGTTCGAACTATCAGAATGGGTCTGAAATTCCCACAAGTAGCCACGTTTGGGATATCGACGGCGAGTTGTGCCAGCCGATTTTAACCAATGCGACTTAGATTGCTTCAGCTTTCACCGCTATCAGCTTTTATTGCTCTGCTTAGATCGATACGGTTTTAGTCCAAGGGTTGAGTAGCCTTCTGTGAACCAAGACTAGGGTCTGTCCGCTGCTTGAGAGATACTCTCCTCTCCAAAGTATGGGAGACCAGAGTTATTTTAGAGCGTCTATCTCAGTTTTCAGATGTCCCGTTTGATAAAGCTGTCTTATTGTCTCTCGCATTATCTTGATTGCGATGTTGCATTCATCTCTTCCAACTTTTTGGAAAGCGGTTGACTCCAGATGGGCTGCATCATTGCCCAAGTAGCGAATTTCATGCAATGAGTCGCGTAATTTGCTTGAAATGTTTCCTGCGCTAAAAGAGCATCAATCCTTTCCTTCAGGTTGGGACCTGCTGCATTCTGCTCGCAGCAAATCTCTTCCATCGTTTTTCGAAGCGTTATCGCAGAGCTTACGTAAAGTCCCTTTGCTTCACATTCTAGAGCTTCCCTAAAAGCGTCTACAGCTTTTGTAGGAACAAGCGTTTTATCAAATGCAGCTCTTGCGGATGGCCAGGTGACCAGGCTTGCCTCGTCATTCGCAAATGACCAAAATGTAACTATGCAGCCACATTCGGTATTTGGGCATTGTCTAGTTCCATGAAAGAGGGTATTACCGCCTGCTCTGCTCGGGTCTTCTAATGCTATTTCGCTCTGACTTACAATCCCGCCAACGAATCCAAATATACCCAATGCGTTGCACGCGGGCATTTAATTCGATATGTCTGTTGCCAGGATGTCCTTGAAACTCTGCAATTTTTCGTTGTTAGCCCTAGAGGCTGAAATGGTGGGGATGGATGAGTAAACGAAATGCCTATTTTGTTTACTCAATGGGGAGCAGGTGGCTAGCTGGCGAATTTGGCTCGAAAGGGTATCCAGGTAGCCGATTAGAGCGGCATCGTAGATTTACGGTGGCAAATTGCCTATGTTTTGGTGTAATTTCGGTGTATCTGTGGTATATTGGTGTTGAAGAGTGCTCTACTACGAGGAAGTCGTGTCCAAAAAATACGAAGTCGTGAGATATGAGGGGTTTGAGTTCTTCTTTAAATATGAGACCGATCCGCCGGGGATGCTTCATATCTATGCGCGAGGAATGTTCGAGCCCGAAGATGCAATTGAAGTTTGGTTTGAAGGAACCGAAGAACTTGAAAATGTAGAGAACAATAGGTTCGAGACCTATACGGACAAACGGGGCATCTATTGGTACTGGCTAGATACTCAACAAACCAAAATAATGATAATTAGCTGCTTTCAGAGGACAAGCTGATGAAAAGAGAACCAAGGGGAAATTTTGACAAGGCTAAGGTCTTGAGGATGGGGGCTGTAGAGCTTCCAGCCGATGTACATGCAGAAGCAGTACGTCAGATCGCGGCTGCCGATGAGGAATGCCGCGTCAATTTTCGCTGGGGTGCCTCTCAGGTTGAAATGGTGAAGAAGGTCGCCGATCTGATGGGTGTGTCCTATCAGCAGTACATTAAGCAGGTCGTCTATAGGCAGGTCCAAGCTGATCTCGAGCAGTTCAGCAAAACCCAATCTGCGGCTTCCCGTGAATTAACGACTGCGCACTAGTTTTAGCTGCATCTAGAACTGGAATTGGTTAAGTGGTGCTCGATATGTTTCAATATCGAGCACTTTTTATTAAGGGACGGTTCCAAGTGTCAAGAAAACAGCGGAAGGTAGTTTGGCTGCAGCGTCTTGATAGATAGTTGCTGGAGCAAAAAAACACTACTGCTCTTATTAGCCTGTCGGGCTAGCGACTTTGCTTTTCGTCAATTTGGTTCTGGGTTGGCGAAAATCTTTTGCCACCAGGTGCGCTTTGCTAG
>JAUPUU010000399.1 GCA_030917395.1 Cyanobacteriota bacterium erpe_2018_sw_21hr_WHONDRS-SW48-000092_B_bin.40 | reverse complement strand
TCTCGGAGGTACGCTGATGTCCTTTCAACAAAAGCTATTAGGTGCCCTCTGGCGCCTAAATGGTGTAAATCGATTTTATGACCGTTTCTGCGTATTTTGGCTACTTTCATGCATTATTGCTATGGGAATGTCTTTTGCATTTTGCTTGGAGGCGGAATATGGTGGGCCGCTCGAGAAAAGGATTGAGATAGCACTTCAGCAGAACAAAATTGATAAAGCGAACAAGCTCTTAGATTGCTACAAGGTGGAATGTCCGCAGGAAAGATTTGGCAAGGCATTGTACTTTCAAGCGGAAATTCAAGATAAAAAGGGTGAACACAGGCAAGCAGCCGAAGCTATACTTACTTATATTGTTCATCAAAAGCCCCTTAACAAAGGGCTTCAATATTTGAGATTGAGAGCGGCTTGGCAGTATGAGAAAGCTGGAATGTATTCAAAGGCGGCTGCAATATACGAAGGCGAATTTGATGGTATGAACATTCTCAAAGGCTGGGATTCAACCATTGCTTACGGCCTGTCTGAAATCTATGAGAAGCAGGGACTATTTGCGAAGGTTGATCGAATCAGAAATGATGATTTGAAATATTGGCGCTTGCAAGAACAGAAGATTTTAAAAGCTATGGAGAACGACCCTTGTACTGTCGACGAGCATGGTAGTAGGAGGTTTAGCTCCCTAGAATTTGATTTGATTGAGGCTTCTCTGCGAATTGCAGAAAGAGAGATGAATTTCAAGCGCTATAGATCTGCAGAAACGCGATTAGCAAATCTATTGAAATTCATGCGAGGCAGGGATGATGGTGATGGCTTCCGTTTTCATACCTGTCTTGTCGATTTGAGTAAAGCAGAATTTGCCGTTGGAAAGATTGCGGAAGCAGAATGTCTTGCGAATGAGGCTCAGCAACTTTGGAACAAGCAAAATCAATGCGGCATTAATTGAAGCTAGGTGCTGATCTGCGCGTTTAGATTGAGAGGGGCTTCATTGACTGATCCGTGCAAGAAGTTGTTGCTTGAAGACATGCAAACTCCCATCAACAGCTGCAAAATGTAGAACTGTTCTTTGAAGCTCGAATTTGCGCTGACTTGAAGCACCTGGTGGCAAGTCAGCTGGCATGGTGTCAGTTTCGATTTGGTCATAGGGCATGCTTCGTATACGACCAATGAATTCATCCGCCAACTGGAATAGTGAATTGTCAACGGCGTGAATGTGATCTTTTGCTGCGTCCCACCAAGCTGAGAGTTCTGCGACCGTTTTACCTTTTTCTATAGTGCCTGGCATTGCCTCTATAGCCTCTTTGTAAGAATTGAACACTAGTGCCATTTTTCCATCCTTCTGTTTAACCCTTATGCACTGAACGATTCGCCGGGCCGGATGGACCGCAATTGCAGCTTTTCTCTTCAACAATTGAGGCAGTGTGTTTGAAGTACTGTGGCCGTAATTTTCAAAGTCATCAATTCAGCAGGTTTCTTAAATCAACACCACAACTAATACCCAGGCTCTTTCTTTGTGAAAGCACCCATGCGTTCATTTAGATAGAGGAAGGCGGCATAGACTTCGTCATATTCCTGACCAGTGAGATTGTTCAAAGCCTGCATGTATAAGTCGTAGGCTGGCTCGAATTTTCTTTGTACTTCATAGGCTTTGCCTAGCTGAGTTATGAGAGAGCCTTCTTCTGCTTTGCTGCCACCACCGGCGCGCCATTCTTTGAGAGCACGTTCAAAGAACTGCTCAGCATAAGCATAGTTGCCACCAGCCATTTGCTGATTGCCCTGGGCAGTCAGTGTGGCAATGGTTTTACGCAGAGGGGCTAGTCTTGGATTTTGCAGATCGATAACCTTGGTTCTGGGAATTCAGAATTTGCCGTCAATATCGATTTTATACCCGCAAAAGATTACTGCTGCATTGCCCTTAATTTACTGCGGGGGTTGACCCTGCTGTGGCATTCCTTCAGGAGGCATACCCTGTGGAGGCATCCCTTGACCGTTCATATTACCCTGGCCGTTCATGCCACCCTGGCCGTTCATACCGCGTCCACCAAAGCCGCGACCCCCGCCCCTGAATCCCTGGCCTTGTCCCTGACCACCCATAAAGCCTTGGCCGCCAGTACCTTGCCCACTAGTACCTTGCCCACTAGTACCTTGCCCACCTTGGCCCTGGCCTCCGCTTCCTGGGCCGCCTTGCCCACCTTGGCCTTCTCTGGCTTCTCTTGCTTCGCGGCGCTGTTCCATAAATTGACGCATCTGAGTTTTTTCGGAGTCACTCAGTTGGCCATCATGGTCTGTGTCAAAGCGCTCTCTCATTTTTTGCATGAACTGCTCACGCCCCTGACCCTGTCCGCCGCCCATGCCTTGACCGCCAGCAGCTCCCTGCCCCTGACCTTGGCCACCCATGAATTGGCCTTGACCTTGACCACCTTGACCCTGACCAAATTGTCCTTGTCCGCCTTGGCCCTGCCCGCCCATTCGCTGGCCCATGCGCTCACGGAAGCGACCGCCAAATTGTCCCTGGCCCTGACCCTGTCCACCCATGAATTGACCTTGTCCTTGACCACCCTGACCTTGAGGTACCTGACCTGGCCCATCCTGACCGTAGCCACCTGGTGGTTGGAATTGACCCACATTCGGGGCCTGATTCTGTGCCTGCGCCGATTGGTTTATGCACAAGGAGACAAGAGCGATGCCAAAACTCAAAACCTTGGTGGGCCGTTTCATAAATGCACCTCTGCAGCAGTACTTATATTACTCATACCAACTAGTACGTTGGCCGGTCGCAAAAAGTTCAACCTCTGCCGCTCAAATTACTATTCTTAATGTCGCTAAAGCAGTTGAATAATTCTTGCTGCCTTGCAACAAGTTTGAAACAAATTTTTCATACCATGACGTAATCGCTATGTAATTACTACTTTTCTTCGCACCAGTGAGGCTTTATGGCTGATCAAATTGTGGCGCCTAAACGTGAGTCCCAAGCTGAGCGTTCAGAGCCGGTCTCCGATAACGTTAAACCAGCTGGCATTGAGGCTGCCGCTTTATGGAGTGAGGCATCACGGGTATTAGCGGGCAAGAGCAATAATAAGCTACCGAGCGCGTTTGCTGATGCTAGCAGCTTTACGCTAGCCGACTCAAAGTCGACAACTTCTGACTCCAAATCTACAGCTTCTGACGCCAAGCCTACAGCTTCTGATTCGCTTCTTAAGGTGCGCGCATTTCCTGCTGTCAGAGAAATTGTTGATGCTCCCAATCCGATTAGAGAAATAGGCAAGGGCATAGACAAGCTCAGTAATTTAGAATCGGTGGAAATTAGTCGGCGTGCCAATGGATGGCAGCATGTCAACGCAAAATTAGAGAATGCCACCACTGGTGACGCGCCTAATATCAGTGTCGGTCGCCATCGACCTGTGGCCAGTCATATGGATAGAAATATTAGTTTCGATTTGGCCAAAACAAATGATGGCATTCATTTGGCTAACATGGGTGGTTTTACTACTGATGTTCAAGGGCCAAGAGGCCGAATAAGAACTAGCACGACTAATGAAATGACCCTGGGCCATGATGCTTCTGGTCCGTATTTGCGCTCTACTGCTAGTACCCAGGGCCTCCTGAGAATGAGAACCAATACTATTTCATTGCGCGAAAATGACTTCAACAAAGACAGCCCCATGCGCTCGATTATGAATCAGCCTGAGGCCCTGAAGCAAGTAGGCGAAGCAATGCGGTTGTTCCAAAATACTGATGATGTGCAGCGCATGTCTATGAAGAAAAATGGTCCCGGACAGTTTGACGTTGCCTCTGAGGCACTTAGAGAAAAGCATATCGAGATTAATAAGCGTCTTGAAAATAGTAAGGCCACGGTCTCTTCTATTGATCTGGAGCGCACCGTATCGGCCACCATTCATAGCGGCAATGATGCTGTTGGTTTAGCCAATATCAAAGGCATCAAAGTCAACGTGCAGACCGAGCTCTTAGGCCTGAAGACCAATATGACAATTGTGCCGTCGGCTATCAAGTTAGAAAATGGGGTAGATGGAAAACCAGCAGTGCGGCTAGAGCTGGCGATGCCTGGTGGCGTCACTACTCAATTTTCACTGCCACTTTCTAAGTTGAGAGAGGCCCAGAAGAAAGCAAGTTGAGCTTCGAAAACTGTTTGATTTAGCCAGTATTCTGCAAGCCTTCAGCGACGCCATTAACTGTCATCAATACAGTTTCAAGCAGTTTGTCTTCTCGAACATTGGCTGTTGACTCGGCTTCTTTGCTAATGCGCTCGCGTAGTTGGGCAATCAGGCGCACTTGCAAATAACTCAAGGGGTCAACATAAGGGTTGCGAATTGCAATCGAGTGCTTTAGATAAGGCACTTCTTCAAGCAACGATTCGTGCTGCGATACGGCCAGTACAAATCTCTTGGTGCATTCATACTCAGCGAGTATGCGCTTGAAGAATTTTTCTTGCAGGTTTTTGTCGACCAGGTTTTCGCTGTAATAGGCCGCGATATCCATGTCGGCGACAGCTAAGGCGTTTTCGAGTTTGTTGATTAAGCCCCGGAAGAATGGCCATTTAATGTACATTTCTTGGGCCATCGCCACTGTCTCCGGGCTTGCTTCAGCTTGCCCTGCGCAAGTCTGGAAGGCACTGCCGAAGCCATACCAGGCTGGCAGCATATAGCGGCTTTGGGTCCAGGCAAAGACCCAGGGAATAGCTCTCAAGTCGTCAATAGAGCCAGAACCAGCATTACGCCTGGTTGGGCGAGAACCCATCTGTAATTTTGATAGCTCGCCAATAGGCGTCGATTGACTGAAGAATTCGACAAATTGAGGGTCTTCGTAAACAAGAGAGCGATAGGCGTTAAACGAAGATACCGAAAGCTGCTCCATGAAATTCCACCACTGAGCCGGTTCGCTATCGCTTTCGCCATGGGGCTGTGCTGCGGTTGCTTGCAGTACAGCAGCAGCTAGCTGGTCGAAGTTGCGCACGGCAATGTCATGAAGGGCATATTTAGAGGAAATTACCTCACCTTGCTCGGTCAGCTTAATTCTACCGGCTACCGTTCCTGGTGGCTGGGCGAGAATGGCCTGGTGAGTCGGACCGCCGCCTCTACCAATGGTGCCACCCCGGCCGTGGAAGAGTCTTAGCTCAATGTCGTTTGCTTGGGCTATTGCCACCAGCTTTTTCTGAACTTTATATAGTTCCCAGTTGGCTGTGACTATGCCACCATTTTTGCCGCTGTCTGAGTAGCCAATCATTATTTCTTGCAGATTACCTAGCTCTTCGAGGTATCTCTTGTAAATTGGATTGTCTAACAGTTCCTGGAACATTTGCGGTGCTCGCCGCAAATCTTCGATGGTTTCAAAAAGGGGGACGATGCTAATTTTTCTATGGGGATGATGCTCTGATGCCCAAATTCCAGCCTCTTTAGCGAGGAGCAAAATTGATAGCAAGTCGGATGAATACTCTGTCATGCTAACGATATAGGTATCTAGTGCGCAGGAGCCATAGAGGTCTTGGCCTTGAGCCAGGGTGCGAAATACTTCGATGGTTTCGTTAGTGGCCTGCGAAAAATGCAGGTCGCCCGGAATCAGGGGCCGTTTGCTCGCTAGTTCGCTTGTCAGCCAAGCCATTTTTTCTGTTTCATTCAGGCCCTTATAGCCATTTTCAAGAAGTGCCTGCGACTTTGTAATTTCATCAAGGGCATCGCGGTGGCGGCTGCTGTGCTGCCTAATGTCGAGTTTCGCCAGGTGAAATCCAAATATATCGACCGTGGCAATTAGTCGATTAAGATTGAGCAAGCTATCGCGACAACCGGCTTTGACCAGGCTTTCTTTGATTATGCGCAACTCGGCTTTGAACTGAGCTGCGCTTGAATAAAACTCTCCGCTAGTGCCTTCGCATTTGTGATCGCGAGTGTTGCGCAACTTTGCCTGTATGTATAGAAGCTTGAGGCGATAAGGTTCTAAAGCGTAGCGATGACCGTATTTTTGTGTCACTGCTGGCAGTGCCTGGCTGTCTTGTTCTAACGACTGGCTAAATGCTGCAGTTTGATCAATCCAATTGGCCGATTGACTAAGCTCATTGAAGAGCCGCTCTAAATCTTTGAGATAGCGATTGAGTATGACACTGCGCTGATAGTCGAGAGTCTGGAGAGTGACGTCTTTGGTGACGAAGGGGTTACCGTCTCGGTCTCCACCTATCCAGGAGCCAAAGGTGATGAAGTTGCGATTGCTGTTGCTGTTAGTAATAGCGTTAGTGGCTGCGCTTGTTTCTAGACTAGTATTAGGATTACTCTTGGGATTAGTCTTTGGATTAGTTTTGGCACTAGCCTTCGAGTTTGGCTCTAGAAGGGCCTCTACTTTCTTACATTCTTCTTCTAGCGACTGGTGCACATCGATTACTGCGTCTATGACAACATGGTCAAAATGATAAATGCCGTAGCGCACTTCGTCATTGACAGATGGTTTGAAATAGATCACATGGTCGGTGAGCCAGAGTGATTCGACTACCGATCTAAGGCCGGCTTCGATAGCCGCTGATTCGTGCTTCGATAGTGGCGGATGGTCGCGCTTGTATAGCAGTTGAGCCAGCTCAAGCTGCTTGAGCATAACGGTGCGTCTTGTCAGCTCAGTGGGGTGAGCCGTGAAGACAATTTCAATATCAAGATTGTTCAAAACATCCAAAAGTTGTTGGGGCTCTAGATTGCTGCCACCAAAAAATTCAGAGAGCGAGTCTTTCTCGTATTTACGCTCGCCGCTACTGTCGTGTTGGGCGCGGCGACGCAGTCTGTGATTTTGCTCAGCTATATTGATGATGTCAAAATAGGTGAGAAAGGCTTTTATCACTTTAATAGACGTATCTAGATCAAGAGCGCTGAGCAATTCTTGCAGCTTTTGATGATGGGGCTGGTTCAGCTCTTCATCGATGCCCTTGTTGCGGTGCATCTCTTTGAAGAGGCTGCGAAATTGTTCGACATAGCCAAATACTTCTTCGCCTTCAAAGCGTTTAATTGTATCGCCCAGAATGAAACCGAGCATGCGCACGTCATCGCGCAATGGTTTGATGCGTTCTAGCAATTGGTCGCGCTTTTCGGTCATCTATTTCTTCTCTATATCGGTATGGCGGAATGACTTGGCACCGGCTCCGTGATAGTCGCTGGCTTTATGTCCAGCCCCTTCAATTTTGTATTTGTAGGTTACCAGGCCCTCTAGGCCTACCGGTCCGCGAGGTGGTAGTTTACTTGTGCTGATGCCCACTTCTGCACCAAAACCATAGCGAAAACCATCGGCAAATCTAGTGGAAGCGTTGTGATAAACGCCAGCAGATTTGACACCATTGAAGAAATTCAGCCAGGCCTGGTTATCCTGGCAGATTATGGCATCGGTGTGGCCCGAGCCATATTGATTGATATGAACTATGGCTTCATCCACTCCATCAACTATTTTGGCTGAAAGGCAGAGGCTGCCGTATTCTCTCGACCAGTCAGCTTCTTCTGCGACAGAGATTGCCGCTGGGGTCTGTGAATGTGTTTGTGAATTAGCTTGTGAATCGGGGGATTGCTTCGAGCTCAAACCCGAATTGCATAAGGACATTAAGGCGCTATCGAGTCTAAGTTCCACTCCAGCTTTGTGCAGGGCTGTCAAAATTGCCAGCTGTTTTTCTTCTGTGAGAGCTTTGTCGAGTAACAAAGTCTCCATGGTGTTGCAAGCTTCAGGATAGTCACACTTAGCGTCTACAGCGACAGCCATTGCTTGCTCGATATCGGCACTGTGGTGCACAAAAACATGGCAGATGCCTTCAGCGTGGCCGAGCACGGGAATTTTAGTATTTGACTGAATGTACGATACCAGGCTGTTTGAGCCGCGGGGAATGATCAAGTCGACATACTGATCGGCTTTCAATAGAGCAGCGACATCGGAGCGCGACGCTAGCAAGGCAGCGCTGCTTTCGGGTAAACCTTCAAGCTTGAGAGCTTCTTGCAGGCAGGCGAACAAAACTTTGTTAGTGTGTTCGACTTCTTGTCCGCCTTTGAGCAAAATGGCATTGCCAGATTTAAGCGCTAGAGCGGCAATTTGTGGCAGCACATCTGGTCGCGCTTCAAAGATAATGCCGATGACACCGATGGGGCAAGTGACGCGGTAAAGGCGTAAGTCTTTATCTAATTCTTTGGCATAATCGATTGCCCCGAGGGGGTCTCTCATGGCTACGAGGGCTTTGCAGCCTGCAATCACTGTATCGATTTTGCTGTTGTCTATGGCCATGCGTCCGCTCTTGAACTCAGCAGCATCTTTGTTCAGTGCGTCTTTACCATTGGCTTCTAAAATTTCCGCCCGACGGCGGTCGAGAATTTCAGCGAACTGCAATATTGTTTGGTTTCGTTTTTCCACGCTAGTCGAAGCCAATGCCGGAGCGGCCAGAGCTGCTTGTCTGGCTAGTTGCATGACGTTGTTTTCTACATTGTTCTCTTGGCTGGTTTCGCTAGGAAGTTCTGTGGCTGTCATTTTCGTATCCATGTCACTGCTTAAGTATCAAGGAAAGCAATGTTGTCCCGTGTAATCAAGGCGTCATAGTTGCGACTTTCTTTCAATTCGTCGAGAGCTTCTGAGTGTTGGCCTGATACAAGACGGGCTTCGTCACTTGAATAATTGACAATACCGCGAGCAAATTCATGACCATCACTACCGGCTACACTGACGACGTCGCCGCGCTCAAAAGTTCCCTTAACTTCGGTTACTCCGGCCGGAAGCAGGCTGGCTTTCCCTTTTTTTAGGGCTTCTTTAGCCCCTGGGTTTACCACCAGAGTGGCTTTTACTGTGGTGGCAAAAGCAATCCACTTTTGTTTACCACTGAGGCCACCATGAGGCAGGAATAGTGTGCCTAGATCTTCGCCCTTAAATATTCGGCCTATGGCATTTTCGGTTTTGCCACCGGCGATGATGGTGGCGCAGCCGCTTTGCGATGCAATACGAGCAGCGGCTAGTTTGGTCTTAATGCCGCCGCGTCCGGGCTTGTCGCTCACTACTTTTGATTCGGCCAATTGCTCGATTTCAGGGGTGAAGTTATCCACCACTGATATTAGTTTGGCTTCTGGGCCTGAGCGCGGGTCGGCAGTATAGAGCCCTTCCACATCGGTCAATATGAGCAGCAGGTCGGCATCGATTTTGCTTGCCACTAGTGCCGATAGCTTGTCGTTGTCTCCGAAATTGACTTTTATATCGATTTCTTTGTGGTCGCCTTTTAGCATCTCTAGCTCGGCGGTTGATACTGTGTCATTTTCGTTGATCACTGGTAGCACGTGCAGCTCTAAAAGTTGGGCAATTGTGCTACGCAAATTGAGATAGCGTCTGCGGTTGGAAAAATCTTCTTCTGTCAGTAAGACCTGGGCGGCAATGACGTCCATTTTTTCGAAGGCGTCTGAATAGAGGGCCATGAGGCGGCCCTGGCCAACGGCGGCGCAAGCTTGCTTTAGCGGCAATAGCTTGGGTTTTGAGGTGAGGCCGAGGGTGCGGGAGCCCAGGCCAATGGCGCCGGAAGTCACGAGGAGCACTTCTTTGCCTGACTTTACCAGGCCGGCAATGCCCTCAACAAACGAATAGAAGCGACTGAGCGCGATACCGCCCTCGTCTTTCATCAAGACAGCGGTGCCGAGCTTGATTACGATTCTCTTAGCCCCCTTAATTAAGGCCTGGCGGTCAATTGGGTCGGCTACGGGCTGGCTATGTTTTTCTGGCATTTTGCGCTCAACGTCAATTTATCAATGATTGAAAGAGTACCCTAATTGGACAAAACTTTGAAGAATTACGGCGTGTAAACCCTCTTGTACACGAACTTGTTAAGTAGTTAAGAGGTTGAAAGCGGCTTGGCAGGCTAGAACGCTTTCAACTTTTTGAAATCTTTAGATTGAGATTAGCTCGTATACATAGACGGATGGGCTTCTACCTAATACTATTTCCTTCTGACAAGCGGCTTGCCAAGTGCTAGAATCTGTAGTACTTAGAGTTGCAACAGACTTGGTCTTAGTGCCTTGTTTTAGTAACTCGCTTACCGTTCACTCCATATTCTTAGTTTCTCGGTCCGAACTCCTCTTGTTTTTACTCTCTCTGTTCTTACTCTTTATCGCTCTTTTGGGAATCCAATGCTAAGACTCGAAAATATCAGCAAAATTTATCCTCAAGGCGAGGTGCTGAGAGACGTTACCTGGGAGCTTAAACAAGGCGACCGTATCGGTCTTGTCGGCCCAAATGGCGGCGGCAAATCGACTCAGTTCAAAATTATTACTGGTGAGATTGAACCTACCTCTGGGCAAATCATTCGCCAGGCCGGTTTGCATGTGGGCTATCTCAACCAAGAGTTTGCTGTTACTCCGACTAACACTGTGCGCGAAGAGTTTTCCAGTTCGTTTGTTGAATTAAACACTATCCACCATGCACTGACTGCGGTGCACAACGCCCTTGAAACTGCCACTCCTGAAGAACTCGATAAGCTCTTGAAGAAGATGGATAATTTGCAGCGTGAGTACGAAGCCAAAGGTGGTTACGCTCAAGAGTCTAAAGTTGAAAAGATGATGGCCGAGATGGGCTTTGCCCTTGGTGATGGCGATCGCTTTGTTAGTGAGTTCAGCGGCGGCTGGCAGATGCGTATGAACCTCGGTAAGGTCTTGCTGCAGAAGCCTGACGTGCTACTCCTCGACGAGCCTACCAACCACATTGATATGCGCACCATCGAATGGCTCGAAGTCTTCTTGCGCGATTTAAGTACACCGATGGCCATTATTTCTCACGACCGCCACTTCCTCGATCGTCTTTGCACCAGCATCGTTGAGATGGAGCGGGGCGAATCTTCTACCTATTTGGGAAATTACTCCACCTATCTTCTCCAGAAAGAACAGAACCGTGATGCTCAATTGGCTGCCTACGAGCGCCAAGTCAAAGAGATGGAAGTGCAACAGCGTTTCGTCGACAGATTTAGAGCTAGTGCAACTCGCAGTACCCAGGCCAAGAGTAGAGAAAAACAACTCGACAAGATTGAACTGATTGAAAAGCCAGACGATGGTGAGCGCACATTGGTGTTTCACTTCCCCGCAGCCGCTCGCAGTGGTCGGGAAGTTGTTACCATCCGCGATTTAACCCATGGCTACAACGACAATATTCTATTTTTAGACGCCAATCTTCAGATTGAAAGAGGCGAGCGTATTGCTATTCTTGGACCAAATGGTGCCGGTAAGTCGACATTGCTTAGACTGATAACTGGTCGCGAAAAACCAGACGGCGGCTCGGTCAAGCTTGGTGAACACAATGTTCGCCCCGCTTACTTTGAGCAGAACCAGGCAGAAGCACTCGATTTAGAGAAGACCATTTTGGCGACCATTCAAGATGAAGTGCCTCTGTGGAAGACTGAAGAAGTGCGTTCTTTGCTAGGGCGATTCTTGTTCGGCGGAGATAGTGTATTTAAGAAAGTTGAGAGCCTAAGTGGGGGTGAAAAAGCCCGCCTGGCCCTGGCCAAGATGCTATTGGGTGCCAATAATTTCTTGATCTTAGACGAACCTACCAACCACCTCGATATTCCAGCCAAAGAGACTCTAGAAGACGCTCTCAAGAAATTCGACGGCACAGTGGTTGTAATTTCACACGACCGCTATTTCATCTCGCAGATTGCTACCAAGATTGTTGAGATTAGAGATGGCCAGTTGGTTGTCTATCACGGCAATTACAACTATTATCTTGAACTCAAAGAAGAAGAGCGTGTGCGTGAGTTGGAAGCTAAGAAAGCCGCTGAGAGAGCTGCTGAATTAGCGGCGAAGCGTGCTAAAGAATTAGCCAAACAGAAAATCAAAGAAGAAGCGAAGAAGGGGCGTTAATGCTCGGTAAGAGTGAGCGGGTCGAAGTTACCATCGTGAATGGTGACGGGAAAGTCTTGACTCAGACTACTCAAAGTCTTGAGGACATCCCCGAGCGCTTTGACGTTCAAACTATCATTGACCTTGGTCCGCTCAAATTTATGATCGTCGAAGCTGAACCTGCCGACCGAAATGGCTGTGGGGCTTCGGGAAAATTGACGCTTAAGGTTCAGCCTATTGTCTCGATCAATCCCAAAGACATACTCTACAGTTTGCCTACAATTGCTTATTCAATTGGGTCCGAGATTCCTTTTGAGGCTGAGGGGAAACGCATTCTTGTTATGCATGAGGATGACTGGAGGCAGGTTGAGTTGGTTTCTAGCTCACTTTCTTCAGAAATTGCCGCGGAGTTTTCGGCCATTGCCAAAATCTTTGAGAAACGCCGGGGGGACGGTGCATTTCCCACTATGCACGCTCGACAAAGTGTGGAAGGGCCGCTTGCTGGTGCAGATGTTAGCCTTTCAGAGCTGCGCTGTTTTGAAGAAGGGATGGTTTTTGATGGCGTTAGTTTTGCGCAACCAGGCATTAATGCTGCGCAGATAAAGTCAGTGGTGGGTGGCGGATTTGCGCTGCAAGTAGCTGGCGGTATGGTGCTGTATGGTCAGGTGGTGAAAGATTCGGCCGGTAAAGAGCTGATTAACGCTCTGGCTGTGGCTGATGCCAAACCTTCCAATTTGGAGCTGGCGGCCACTACCATAGCTCAGTTATGCCAAGAGCATAACCTTGTTCTCGTTGACTGGTGCCGCGGCCTCAGTCTTTCTGGCCAAGCCGAAGTGCTTCAGTATTTCCAGGCACTTACTGGCAAAGAAGCTTAATTGAGCGGCTGTGCAGTTTCTCGGGCTGACTCTCTGCTAAGGAATAATGAATATCTGGGGATTGTCAACAGGTTGCTGCTAGCTTGGTAGAGGTATATCGTTATTGATATGGGCCTTTAAGGTGAAAGCAATGGACAAAAAACCGTTTTCGGAATCCTATAAGAACAGCACTGAGACCACCCAGGCGGCAAAGCGCGGTGGAAATGGGTTAGCAGATTTCGATGCACATGCTTTGACCCAGGGTTCATTGGTCAGCAAGGTCGCCCTGCTTACTTCTGTCTCCTTCATGTTTCTTGCAGCTGGTTCGATGTTCGGCATTAAGACCGAACCAAATATGTTCCTCTGGATTGCCTCTTTGGTAATTACGTTTGGTGGACTATTCTTGCTGCCTCTGGTCAGATCGCCGATTTCTTCGATGGTCGGACTCGCCATCTGGAACTCTGTTTTTGGTGTGATAGTTGGTTTTGGCTTGCAGGGCTATATTGAGACCATTGGTGCCAATACTGTCGCCGTCTGCCTCGCCGGTACCGCTGGTGCTATGGCCGTGGTTGGTTCTATCGGTGCCTTTTCAGGCGTTGATTTTAGACCGATGCAACGGTTTCTCATGTTTGCTCTCTTTGGTTTGATTCTTGTTGGTCTCAGCCAGTTCTTCATTCATTTTTCCGCTGGCGTCAATATCGTCTATGCGGTGGGTGGTCTGGTGGTCTTTACCGGGTTCTTCTTGGTGGACTTCTGCCGCTTGGCCAAGTCAACTGACAACAGCTGGCCTGAGGCAACTAACATCGCCCTCTCTATTGTTCTTGATTACGTCAATTTCGCCTTCTACCTCATGCGCCTCGTTCGCGAACTAAAGAAATAGCGCGAACTAAAGAAATAGCGAGAACTCAAGAACTAGAGACAACTCAAGAACTAGAGACAAAGTAAGAAATAGCGAGCCGAATAAATAAGTAGTAGTATTTGGCAATGATTTAGAGGCTAACCCTGTTAATTAATCAGGAGTTAGCCTCTTACTTTTATATAGGCAATTGGAATTTTAAAATTGGAAACAGCTACCACCTCTACTTCTTCGACCACTTCTAGCAGCCCTCAACCATCAGATATTGATTTAGCCAACACTGCCACCCTTAGACCAATAGTCGAGGTGGCTGCTGAGCTTGGCTTTAGCGCTGATGATATTGAGTCTTATGGCAAATATAAGGCCAAGATTGCCTATGAGACTATTGAGCGCATCTTGTCTGACAAGAATAAAGTCAGAGGAAAGTTGATATTGGTATCGGCGATTACCCCAACCAAGGCTGGCGAAGGCAAGACCACCACATCAGTTGGACTCGCTCAGGCTCTGCGCAAGCGTGGCAAGGGTCGTGGCCTGAAAGGCGGATTCAAAGTCTCTGTGGCCTTGCGCGAACCATCTATGGGGCCGGTCTTTGGTCAAAAAGGTGGAGGCACCGGTGGCGGATATTCGCAGCTAATGCCTATGGATGATATCAATTTGCATTTCAATGGCGACTTGCATGCCATTGGTGCGGCCAATAATCTACTTGCTGCTTTGATTGATAATCACATTCACTTCGGCAATGCCCTTTCTATCGATCAGCGCGCCATAAGCTTTAGAAGAGCGATGGACATGAACGATCGTAGTCTGCGTAACCTAGTGCAAGGCCTGGGCGGTAAAGCCAATGGTATTGTGCGCGAGACTGGTTTTGATATTACTGCAGCCTCTGAAGTAATGGCCACACTTTGTCTGGCTGATTCAATGGCAAACTTGCGAGAGCGCCTCGGTAATATCGTCGTGGCTAAATCGACTGCGGCTGCACCGGTGACAGCCAAGCAAGTCGATGCCGCCGCCGCCATGGCCATTATCTTGAAGGATGCCATTAAGCCTAACCTGGTGCAAACTCTTGATGGCACTCCAGCTTTTGTTCATGGTGGGCCATTCGCCAATATTGCCCATGGCACTTCTAGTGTTCTTTCTGGCTTGCTGGCTCTTTATACAAGCGATTACGTAGTTACTGAAGCTGGCTTCGGTGCTGATTTAGGCTTAGAGAAATTCTGTGACATCGTCGCTAATTTGCGCCCTGAGCTGGCACCAGATGCAGTGGTGCTGGTCGCTACTGTTAAAGCTCTTAAGTTGCATGGTGGCGTAGCCGAGGCTGATTTGTCTAAGCATGACTTAGCAGCCATTGAGCGCGGCCTCTGCAACTTAGAGCGTCATGTGGCCAACGTGCAGAAGTTTGGTGTACCTGCCATTGTTTGCGTTAATAAATTTGCTGGAGATAGCGAAGAAGAGTTAGCTCATTTAATCGCTCTCTGCAAAACCAAGGGAATTGACGCTATTACTGCCGATGTTTGGGCCAAAGGTGCTGAAGGCGCTCTTGAACTAGCTGATTTGGTCATGGCCCAGACTGCTAAACCTAGTAAGTTTGCCCCACTCTATAAACTCGATGCACCAATCAAAGAGAAGTTGGCTACTGTAGCTTCAGCTATTTATGGCGCCGCCAGTGTTGAGTATTCCAATGAAGCCTTGAAAGAGCTGAAGTGGCTTGATAAAAATGGCTACGGCAATTTGCCTGTCTGTGTTGCTAAAACACAATATTCATTTAGCGATGACCCCACTTTGCTTGGAGCACCATCAGGTTTCAAGCTCAATATTCGACAACTGCGCTTGTCTGCTGGGGCCGGATTTGTCGTGGCTATCACTGGCGAAATTATGACCATGCCAGGCTTGCCGAAGAAGCCAGCCTCGGTGGTGATGGAACTGCGTGACGACGGCAAGATTGCTCGCTTTTATTAATCTTTCAGAGCTTTAGGTTCTCATTCTAGTTGTGATTTTAAGGCGCTTGGTTCTCGATTCCGAGCTTGGCGATTAGCCATTTCTTTACGCGCGGAAAATACTTATAGAGGTTGTCCGTGTTTTCATTGTGGCCGCCCATCATCGAGCCAAACATTTCGGCGCATGTTTCGCGAGGCCCCCAATCATCAAGCTTAGTAAACTCTGCCATTTTTGCCTGAGCCTCAGCGGGGATTTCAACCTTGTCCGCTTCGTACTCTTTTCTTAAGGCTGGGTCTTTAGACAGTGTCATTGTGTCACCATCAAGCACCTGGAACAACATGTCGCCCACTTGAAGCTGTATGTAAGCCGGTTCACGCGCCGCTCCCAAATCGGTGGTACCGCGCTTTTTCGGGCGCTCGTATACACACATATCGACGCCGTAAATGCGACCTGGTTGTTCGGCTAGAGTTGGTTGCGGATTGGCTTCGGGTAAATCTTTTACGCTATCTGGCCATCTATCAATCATATTGGGCGAGATGATGACGCGTGCTGCACTTCGATCTAACTTCTCGCGCTGGGCTGCGGGCAGTGCCGAAATGGCATTTTTAACTGCCTGAATGCTTGCTTCGCTGACGGCCGGGTGGTTAAAGGCTGGCGGGTTAACGACGATACGGCTCAAAAGAGTTGAAGCGGTGGCCTCTGGTCGCTGGCTCGGCTCAGACCCGCAGCCGCTCATGCCAGAGCATGTAATGCTGATTGCCAGTGCGATTTGTGCAAATCTTGCCATGTGTAGTTGGTTAATTCGACAGTGGGGCAGTGCCATTGAGTTTATTCTCTATCGGTGACTGAGTATCGTAAACCATTTTCTCCTTAAATGAGGCAAATACAGTACCTCGGTCGATAGTCAAGTGATGCGGCTCGGTATTGAACTGCTAAGCTTTGAGGATACTATTGCATCGTTTGGCTATACGGTAATTGGGTATGGAGCGTTCTACAAGTAGAGTTTCTTTTTTGTCAAAATTTTGGTTGGCTGCCTTTTCGACCTACTTCTTCAGCTCGGCAATCTTGCTCTTTTTAAGTTCGCTTGTCCTCTTGCCTTACTGTTATCTTTTCGATAAAAACAGGCGCATACTGTCCTACTTTGCCTGCCTCTGGGGCTACCATTTTGTCAGTCTTAATCCGGGCTGGCACTGCCATTTTGAAGGCCTATCCAATTTTCGACCTGGCGAAACTTTCATAGTTGTCGCTAACCACCAATCGATTGCCGACGTGTTTGTTCTATCCGGCTTAGCCCGGTCATTTAAGTGGGTTTCAAAAGAGTCATTGTTCAAGCTGCCCTTCTTCGGCTGGAATATGTATCTAAAAAAAGACATCGCTATTCAGCGCGGTGATATGAGTAGCATTAAGGCCATGCTGGCAACGTGCACTGAATGGCTGAAGAAGGGCGAAACGATTTTGATGTTTCCTGAAGGAACACGTTCTGAGACTGGAGAAATGATAGCTTTTCGTGATGGCAGTTTTCGCCTGGCTGTGCAAAATAATATTCCAATACTACCGGTGGTGCTGAATGGAACTCGCGAGATCTTGCCGAAGCAGGACGCTCAGCTAAATATGTCCGCCAAAGTAGAAGTGAAAATTTTACCGCCGATTTATCCAGAACAATGTGCCAACAGCGCGCCCGAGCTAAAGCGCTACGTGCATAGTCTTATGAAAGAGACCCTGGCTGAGATGAGACTGCCGCTGATATAAATCGAGAAGGAGCGAAAGTTGTTTAGATACCTTGGATGCAGCAGGCAAAGATGGGTTGACCAGAAGAGACCTGGCTGACAAACATGAGGCGCGACCTAGCCGTAAGACGTGAGATTATTTATCGCCCTTCAAGTGTTTATCGAAAAACTTGCGGGCGGTTTCGATGTTCTTGCCGTGTTCTATGTCGTGACCTTGGTGGGGCAGGCGAATGTAAGTAGTGTCCACCGCAGCTTTTTGCAAGGCTGCCACTAAGTCGTCACTTTGTTCGATTGGCACCACTTTGTCATTTTCGCCGTGCATGACTAAAAAAGGCGGGTCTCCAGGCGAGACATAGGTGTCGGGGCTAGCTTCTAGAGCGCGAGCCTTTTGACTGGCAGCGGTGCCGCCGAGAAGAATTGATAGTGAGGAAGTGGGGCTAACTGTGTCCCATTCCATTTGGGGATATTTCTTTGTGCCCAGATCATATAAATTAGCTGGTCCTGAAAAATCACATACCGCTTGCACGTCGCGCGATATTGATTTGTCACCGCCAATATCGAGGGCTGGGCTATTGGCTGAGGCACCCATAAGAGCTACTAAATGACCACCAGCAGAGTGGCCCCAGAGACCAATGTGATTGGCATCAATATGTAGTTTATCGGCATTGCCTTTGAAGTAGCGCAGGGCGGTATTGAGGTCTTCTATTTGAGAAGAAAAAATGCCTTCTTGGGCCAGGCGATAATAAACGATTGCTACGCCATAGCCTTTTCTGACAAAGTCAGGAACCCAGCGGGGAATAGTGGTTGGTCTACCGGTCCAGCCGCCGCCATGAACGTAGATTATAAGAGGGAAACTCTTTTCTGCTTTGGCTTTTGGAGTGTACAGAGAGAACTGATGGGCGTGATCGTTAGCGTTCGGTTGCCCTGGTATGTAGCTAACGTTTTCTAGCTTTTCAATGTCGTCGGTCAAACTCTTAGAACTCTTTGAACGGTGCGCACTATTTGAACTATTTGTACTCTTAGAACTTTCGCTGTTGTGCTTGGCTTCAGCGGCAGCAATGAAAAAATTGGAAGTAGCAAGGGCTAGTGCCGCTAGTATTGAACAATATTTCTTGCTACTTCCAGTTTTCATTTCATCAGTCTCCAACTATCTCTAATTAGTTTGGTGTGTTCACTTGGTGTTTGCTCTTCAATTAGTGTTTGAAGCAGCGCTGACCTGTGAAGACCATTGCTATTCCAGCTTTGTTGCAAGCGGCAATGACGTCGGCGTCTTTGATGCTGCCACCAGGCTGAATGATTACTGCAATCCCTGCTTCCGCTGCCGCTTCAATATTGTCTGTCGCTGGCAAGAAAGCTTCGCTGGCCATAACCGCACCCTTCGATTTCTCTCCGGCCTGGCGCAGGGCAATTCCTGTGCTGGCGATGCGGCTGGTTTGGCCGATGCCAAAGCCTAGTGAGAGGCCGTCTTTTGCTACAAAGATGGCATTAGATGTGAGGTGTTTAACTACTGACCAGGTAAAGGCAATGTCTTTTTGCAGAGCTGGGTCTGGTTTCTTCTCGGTCACGCAAGTGAAGGTGCTGGCTTCAACTGGGGCGTCTTGATCTACTTCTAAGAGGAAGCCATAATCAGATAGATGCTTCAGTTTGTAATCACGTTGTTTGGCCAGTTTGGTATCTACTGTGCTTTTGAGAACACGGACATTTTTCTTTTTCTTGAATACTTCAAGAGCAGCATCATCAAATTCAGGTGCCAGCACGATTTCGACGAAGTTGCGGGTGATGCGTTCGGCTAGAGCTGCATCAACTTTGCCGGT
>JAUPUU010000398.1 GCA_030917395.1 Cyanobacteriota bacterium erpe_2018_sw_21hr_WHONDRS-SW48-000092_B_bin.40 | reverse complement strand
TGGGAATGATGGCTTCATTTGGCATAAGTCAAGCTTTAAACTTGGAAGCGCTCCGTTTTTCTGTCAAGACTATTCTAGTACCAAGCCAGATTTTAGTACCAAGCCAGATTTTAGTACCAAGCCTGTTTTTAGTATCGAGCCTGATTCTAGCTGCAAACCTGATTCTAGTGGCAACTCAGATTTTATCAATGACTGAGGTTCCAGTTGACAATCTAGCTCTATAGACTGACACCGACTGGGTAAATGTTCTAAAAGTTCCAGTTGCTAGCAAACACCGCAGCAATAGTTCCCTAATGGTTAAACTTCAGCTGCGGCGAGCCACAAAAATGAACTCGGGACTATCGCCGTCGGCCAACTGAAAATCCCAATTGCCATAGACGCAATCGACAGTAAAACCGGCATCAATAAGAGAGTTCTGCAGCTCGTCGCGACTGCGAAACCGCAGCTCATTTACTGATATAGCTTTCTCGCCGGTGCTCTCAAAGAGATAGTGAATTTCATAGAGTACGCGCTCACCCTCAACCGACAAAAGCTGGAACCACCATTCCACAGCACCGGCCACAGGGTCGAACACCTTGCGCCGATTTGTGTCGGACGGCCAATCTATATGTTCGAACTGTTCCGAGCAATCTGAGTTTTCGGAAACCAGCTCTGAAATCTGCGATTCTCGCTGTGCCATCTGACGCGACGCTCTTAAGAAGGGCTGAACAAGTGGATTGCGGCACTCAAAAGCCAGATGACCACCAGGTTTCAACGCTCCATGAATAGAACGCAAAGCTTGTTGCCAACTTTCGTCCTCAAGAAAGAACTGAGCCACATGACCGGTCATGATGGCCAGATCAGCTTCAAATGCTCCTAAGTTCTGCGCTCCACCGTGGAGCCACTTAACAGGAGAAATACTGCGCGACTGCGAAGTGCGAGTCGAGTCAGCAGCCAACGGCTCCGCTAGCTCATTGGTCGCCCGTTTTCTAGCCAAGCCGAGCATAGCGTCCGATGGCTCCACGCCAACAAGGTGATGACCTTGCTTAGCCAACTCGCAAGTCAACTGCCCGCTACCACAGCCAAGATCGATGATAGATAAAGTGCCACGGTCGCCTGCCAACTTCGCAGCAAGCTCAAGATAGAAGGCCTTATACTCGCCTATCGGATTTACAGTATCGTAAATGGCCACTAGCCGTGGGTCTGAAAACTCACTGTATTTCATGCTTTTCCAACACATCGGCAATTCGGCAAATAGTATCTAGAGAGGCAGCACCATAATTCGTACTCTCATACTTCTGAATCTGTTGTTCATGCAGACCAAGAAGTTGAGCAAGCTCCCGCTGAGTCAAATGCTTTGCTATTCGATACTTGATCAACAAATCAGGCACATGCTGAACTGCACTACTTAGCGCAGGCAGTATTACCTTACCGACCTTGAGGTTTTCAAAATCCAGAATAAGTTTTTCCAGCCTCGCTATCTCACCCTTAACGGTCTTCAGCTGCTCCTCATAAAGCCACTTAGGTGAATCACCAGCGCCACGCTCCTCCAACAGCGCAAGACTAGCCCTAAAATCAGCAAGATTTTTACAACTAACTTGATACTGTCTATCGTTTTTAATCATGAAGTGGTTCCCCTAACAAAATACGAATTATTCCTTTTGCATCTCCATTCTTATCTATCTGCCAAAGCCGGACGTGGTCGGAACTAAAAGGAGGCTCAGGCATTCGAGGGAAAATATCACCACCGTATATAACCTGCCTAGTCTCAAAATCGAGAGCGAGTAACGGTCGAAAGCTCTCAGTTGGCTGAAGCCCAGTTGGCTCATAGCAGAGATCAAAATCAATCGGTCTCGGTTCAGCAGTAATAAAACTCCCATCGAGATAAACCTCCCGACAACAGGCCTCCGTCAGAATATCGATTACCCGCAAAAGCTGTTTGAACAACCTACGACGATGTTCATTGTTTGCAAACCGAGCTTCAATCTCGTCCATCGTGCAAACGTAATTGCCCGGCGGTAGGTTTTTATTCTCGTCAAACGCTGGTATCATGACACAATTATATAGTTGTGTCACGCGGATGTCAAACAGTAGAAACGAAGACCCCTGTAGCAGCACCTAGATGGCGCGCGAAGTTTGCATCATCGGCAGAAGTGAAGTCTTCACGCAGATGGGAACCACGAGATTCTTTTCGCAAGAACGCTGCTTGAGCAATCAGCCTTCCAACTTGATAGATGTTGCGTGCACTGTGGTGAGCCGCTGTTAAACCAGCTACTGCAGACGAGCTCAAGCCAGAACCAGAATGAGAACCAGAGCCCAAACTAGAAGCAGAAGCAATTGGCACAGACTGCCCAGGATAGTTCAAGAGCCTGATTAAACCAGACTGCGAACGCACCAGCCCAGCATAGCGATACATCTGCGAGCGGAAACTTTGCAAGTCAACCGGCAGCAAAATCTGTTGGTCTTTTCGCAGTGTCGGAATAAGTGCCACAGACTTGATGTCAGCAAAAGCACCAGCCGCTTCTAAATCACTAGAGTTGAGTTCATCTGAGTCGAAAGCAGCACCATCTGTGGCACTAATCTTTCCACCAAACACTTGGCCACCAAACACTTCGCCACCCAATAGCTCATCACCAAGATTGAGAGCCATGACACCAGCTTCTAGAAGCGAATTGCTCGCCAAGCGATTGGCACCATGCAATCCAGTACAAGCGCATTCACCAATAGCATACAGACCATCAACGCTAGTGCGACCACTCAAAGTCGCCTTGATTCCACCCATCATATAGTGGGCAGCAGGAGCGACAGGAATTGGCTGAGTCAACAGGTCAATACCATACTGTGCACAGGTCTTGAGGATATTAGGGAATCTCTCGCGGATCTGCGCGCCACCAATTGGTCTCATATCTAAGTAGACTTGCGCTAATTCGTTCTCGCTCATGACCGAATGAATTGCTCTCGAAACAATGTCGCGAGTAGCTAGTTCACCGTCATGGTGGAAGCGTTTTACAAAGCGCTGCCCTTTGTGGTCAAGCAAAGTTGCACCCGCTCCTCGTGCCGCTTCTGAGATGAGAAAAGCAGGAGCGCCTTCGAGCATCAAAGCAGTGGGGTGGAACTGCACGAACTCCATATCGCTCAAGGCAGCACCGGCCCGGTAAGCTAGAGCAATACCATCAGCGGTAGCAACCTCAGGGTTGGTAGTGCGCTCAAAAATCTGGCCAACACCACCAGTAGCAAGCACTGTATAGGCGGACCGAACTAGAATCTCGCTGTTCAAGCCCTGTTCGCTGACAATAAACTGGGCACCACAACAAACTCCATCAACCATAACCAGATCGATAGCGCATGTATTCTCCAGCACCACCAGATTTTCATTGGTTGCTGCAGCTTGCAGAACTTTATCGCCCAGAGCCTGAGTAATCGAGCGGCCAGTGGTGTCTTTGGTGTGCACCACACGAGCTTCTTTGTGCCCACCTTCAAGCGCCAGGTCGCGACCGCCAGAAGGATTCTTATCAAAGTCAACACCTAGGCGGTCAAGCTCTTCAATCAAGCGCTGCCCGGCAAATACTATGCCGCGAGCGGCATCAATGTCGGTTAGTCCGGCACCACTCTTAATGGTATCAGCCAGATGAATCTCAGGCGAGTCAAACGGATTAGCTCCGGTTACGGCAGCCACTCCACCTTGTGCCCAGGAGCTGTTAGAGTCAAGCAATCCCGCTTTAGAAACTAGCACCACTTTCAGACCAGACAAACCTTTACCGGCCGACTGCAAACGCAGAGCCAGCATCAAACCAGCCAAACCAGAGCCGACGATTAAAACATCGGCATCGATTATTGGAGCTATATTTGAGTTGGGCATTGTTCTGTACCTAAGTTATTCCTAGAAAATCGAGATCATGCGTTCGATAGCCAGACGCGCCTTAGAAGCTGTTTCTTCAGGCACTGTCACATGGAAGACATCTTCTACCAGAGAACGGTGCAGCTTCTCTAAAGTAATCATCTTCATAAACTGACAGCTCATTTCAGAACTGATAGGCAAGAATTCTTTTTCAGGGTTTTCTTTCTTCAATCTATGCAAGATACCAACTTCGGTGGCAACCACAAATTTCTTCGCGGACGAAGTAGTGGCAAGCTTGAGCATGCCCTCGGTCGATGCCACCTTCAAAACGTCTTTGCTATCAGGAGCATTGCGCGCCACCCGGTCAAGATAAGGAGTGAGACAGCCGCACTCCGGGTGAATTAGAAGCTCAGCATCTGGATGCTCTTTCATCTTCTCGTCAATTTTGCTTGGATGCACCGCAGCATGCACGTGGCACTCGCCCATCCAGATATGCATATTCTTGCGGCCAGTCATCTTCTGCACCCACGAGCCTAAGAACTGGTCGGGCAAGAAGAGAATCTCTTTGTCTTCAGGAATAGACTGAACAATTTTCAAAGCATTGCCAGAAGTGCAGCAATAATCAGATAGAGCCTTAATCTCAGCAGTGGTATTAACGTAAGACACCACTACAGCATTAGGATGCTCAGCCTTCCAGGCCACTAAGCCAGCCAGATCAATCGACTCGGCCAAGGAGCATCCAGCCTCAAGATCGGGGATGAGCACACGCTTGGTGGGGCACAAAATGGCAGCAGTTTCAGCCATGAAGTGCACGCCGCAGAATACGATTGTTTCAGCGCTAGTCTTCGCCGCTTGCTGCGAGAGACCTAGCGAATCGCCAACGAAATCAGCGATGTCTTGAATAATGGGAATCTGATAGTTGTGAGCGAGAATGACAGCATTGCGCTTCTTGCTCAGCTGCTTAATTTCATCAACAAGCTTCTGAGTATGACTATCGATTTTGTATGCCGCTTCAGTCACAGACCCTGTCTTAGATTCCGACTTAGAATCTGCCTTCGGTTCTGTCTTAGACGTCGATGCGGATGTTGAAGTATTCATCGAATTTGTTTCATCCTCGTTTGCTTTCTCTAGCGCAGCCTTATCGCACTTGCTAGGTTTCAATATTTGAGCGTTGAACTAGTTTTCTTGTCCGAACTTGTTTTGGGACTTTCCCTTCGAGTAAACGTACTTTTTACGTTTTACTACTTCTGTTTTACCACTTACCGTTTGACAATGCACCTAAATATTGCGCCAGCGGGCCTAGAAACAGATTAATCTTGCCTTTCGGGCCCCGGTTGGCAACCAGCCAGCCAAGTACCTAATCAATTGACCGCCCAGGCCGACTGGCGGGAAGGCCCAAGGTCTGGGTGTTTCCGGATAGCCCCAGGGAACGACCAGCGCTCCCGACACTTCCTCCACTCCCCCCTCTCACGGTCCGATAAACTCCTAAAGCGCCGAGACAAACGTTACAAATACGCTTATTAAGGTATACTTAAGGAATGACCGTAGAACCTATTAAACTAACCGTCGACACAGTCGCTTTAGCAGCCCAAGAAGGCCAACTAGAGATAGTCTTGATTCGGCGCAAGCATGATCCCTTTAAGACCATGTGGGCCCTGCCCGGTGGATTCTTGCAAGAGCACGACGACAGCGTCGAACAAGCCGCCGCCCGCGTACTTCTAGAAGAAACCAATGTCGGCGATGTCTACCTGGAGCAGCTCTACACATTTGGCGACAAACATCGCGACCCGCGCGCCAGAGTAGTTACCGTGTCGTACCTGGCCCTCTTGCGCCAGGACGACCTCAAACTAATTGCCAGTTCAGATGCTAGCGGAGTAGCCTGGTGGCCGGTTCTCGACTTACCAAAGCTAGCTTTCGACCACCGTCGAATCATCGATTATGCCCACCAGCGAATAAAATACAAAATCGAATATTCTGCAGCCGCCTTTAGCTTGCTGCCCGAAAAGTTTACTCTGCGCGACCTGCAATCGGTATACGAAGCGGTTCTTGGCCGACCGGTAGATAACCGCAACTTCCGCAAAAAATTCTTAAAACTAGGCGTGCTGCAAGAATTAGACGAAACCACGCAGCAAGGTTCATTTCGCCCAGCCAAACTCTATCGCTTCGATCAAAAAGAATTCGAACAGCTGCCAGATAGACCGGTATTTAGTTTTTAG
>JAUPUU010000397.1 GCA_030917395.1 Cyanobacteriota bacterium erpe_2018_sw_21hr_WHONDRS-SW48-000092_B_bin.40 | reverse complement strand
TTAATTACTATCCGAAATCTGTTGTCTATCATTATCATGGTGCCTCAAGTCGTTTTCGCCGCATTGGTGCCACCATCAATTTGCACAAAGGTATGGAAGTCTTTTATCGCAAACACATGGCGAAGCAGTACTGGCCTATCTTCAATGTTATGGTCTATGCCGCTATTTGGTTCAGAGCGGGAATTTTTATTGTGCTTTCATGGTTGCAGCAATTTGTGCCTGAGAAGAAAGATGCTGGAGTCTTTGGTAAGAGCGTGGAAGAAGACACTGCTAGTGCGGCTGCTAGTAAATCTTAGGGCTCTGTAGTGAAACCTGGAACGTTAGGGAGCGGTTAAGGCTATGAATGGCTCCGAGTATCTTAGGCTCATAGCGATAATTTTTCAATTTTGGTGGATCTGTTTTCCGTTGCTTGTTCTGGCTACTGCAGTGCTGCTGAGGTTCAAAGCGACGGTTAATTTCAAGATTCCCATTGGGAGTGCCGAAATTCTAATTGTACCGAATAGAAAAGAGCGGATTTTTGACTCTGATCAATTAGCTGCGTACCTGTTGTTAGTCGGCAGAAGGACTCGGTTGTGGATGCAAACCGTGTTTGAAAAGGAAACCTTTGAAATTGCCCTAAGATATCGAGCTACTGGCGTGGGCAGTTCTTCTAATGTAGTGCTAGTTGGAAGTAAGGCGTTTGCCGCGGAAATAAAGAAGAATAGCAAGACTGGTTCCTGTTACGTGATCCTTGGCGGAGCTGGATCTGGCAAAACGTATACGGTTGCTAGTTGCTGCGAAGAGTTGTTTGTCGTGGAGAGAGACGAGGATTCAATCACACCGGTTGTATTGAGTCTCAAAACTTGGCGGACCACGCACGCCAGCCTAGAGAGCTGGCTTGAGATTTCAATATCGGAAACCTATCAAATCAATCTTCTCGCTGTGCGGGAAATGATCCGGAAAGAGTTGCTTATCTTCTTCTTTGAGGACGGAGATCTACTAATTGGCGATGCTCAGGTGAAGTTCAACAATCACCTTGCAAAATTTCGTGCTGAACACAACGTGACTTCATGTGTGTTTTCGGTCAGGGCTGAGCATCTAAGTGCTAATCTGCCGGTCCAATCTTTTGAGATATTGACTCTTACTCATAGTGATATTCATTCGTATGTAAGTGCCTTTGCACAAGATTTTGAGCAGGCCCAAACTCTTCTTCACCAGAATGAGGAATTGGGAAAGTTATGCGAACGTGCTCTATTCTTGAAGCTTTTCGTCAGGCTTTGGAATTCCGACGGCGACCAGTTTCGGAATCGAATGATGGAATCTCCTTCCCCAGAAGAGGCACTGCTAAATTCATACGCACGTGAATGTATTGGAAAATTGCATGATGTAAGTAGACCACGATTTCTGAGTCAGTTTAAGGGTCTTCTTTTGTATGCGGAACAGTTTGGCAATGGTCAGATCCGAATGGATTCAATGAATTATCAAGTTTTGCGAACTTTCATAGGGAAGTTATTCTATAGAGTTTTTGCAACCTTTCTTGTGTGTTTGTATCTCGGTCCCATGCTTTTGGCTTTAGCGTTAGGTTTACCCATTCTGTATTTGTCTGAGACTGAGAAGCTAGGGTTTGGAGCGGTCGTAGCTTGTATCGCGTGTGCGATTATTGTTCTCGCCCACCCAAAGATAGAACCGTTCGAAACCGTTATTTCTGATCGGAGCTCGTTGCGCAGGATTTTTAGTTCTTCAACGATGTTAGCCTTCCTTCGTTGGTCGACAGCTACGGCCCTTGTTGTTGCGATTTTTATTCACTTCGGGTGTTGTGTTTGTGCATTTTCTCAGAAGCTATACGCAGCCGGCTCTTACTACGTCATTTGTCAACTGATTTTTGCTCTAACTGTGCTTCTTGTCTTTAATCGCAACCTCCGAAACCAGCTTGTGACATGGCTAATCCCCAACCTTTCAGCGGTTACGATTGGAATATTCATCTTCTTGCCGCTTTTAGTTTGTATATTTCTTTTGGCCGATTCTATTGCCACTACTCAAGGTATTTCTTCGATAGAGGAGAACGATGTAGCGATTAGTGCCGTATTGGCTTTTGCCCTCCTTGGAGCGTTTCTGGCGGTTGATGCCAAAAGAAAGGAAGCTAGAGCCGAATCGCCTGATACCGGCTGGGCATCGCTAAATTTGTTGCTAACAATACCAGCTATTTACTGTTTGTCGTATCTCTCGTCAGTGGCACTTAATGAATTTTCGACGCTTCCGAGATTGCTCGAAGGCGTCTGGCAACTAAGAGTACTCATCTGCTTATTTTTCCTGGGTATTGGGACTTCGCTAAAACTGATTCGATCAGAAAGGCATAAAACGAACTTCGTCATCGGAATTCTCTTTTTTTCGTCGGCCATAGTTATATTTTCTGGTTGTGTAGCGTTGCTCTTTGAGGAGTTTAATTGGTCCTTTGAGGGACCAATTACTAATCAATTGAGCCCAGTATCACTAGTGAGCTACAGTAACGATCTCTATTACCTGTTGCGATTAATGCATAGTCTTTGGGCCTTACTGTTTTTAATTTCAGCGGTAGGTCTCTTAGCCGCACAACTTAGGGCATTTTTACAATTGAAAGGTGTTGGTGATGATAGTTTCGATGATCCGAACGCTCGAATCGTTAACTCCCTTAGAACAACATTCAAGTGCTTTCTGGTTGGCTCTGGTATTGGACTCTTGTTTAATTGGTTATTCGTCGTATTTATTAGTGGTTTTCAGATCTTTTTTACAGAAAGGCTTGTTGCCTCAGGTTTGGTCATAGGCTTCTACTGTTCTGTTTTTGCAATTTTGCCTGTTATTCAGAATTTGGCTTTGCTGCTAGCGGGGGCGATTGAAGGTACACTTCCTTTTGACTTGAGGGGGTACCTACTTACTTGTGAACGCATTGGGCTATGCGTGCGCTATAAGGGGTCTTACAGAATTATTCATGAGGCGCTTCGGCCTGCTATTTTTTCAGGAGTATGGTCGACAAAAGTTAAGGCAGAGGAATTTTAAGGTTACCGATTGTAGAAAGGTTATTGCCTATTTCTTGATTTTCGTTCCCAGCAATTCCAAGAACTTTTTGATCCACTCTGGATGGCCTGGCCATGCTGCAGAGCTGACTAGGTTGCCATCAACGTGGGCGTTAGTGAAGTCTTTGTTTTGCTCAATAAAGGTGCCACCGCAGGCAGTGATCTCCGGGGCGACAGTTGGATAGGCCATGCATGACCTGCCTTTGAGAACTTCTGCTGCCACAAGCACTTGAGCGCCATGGCAGACAACTGCTACTGGCTTGTTCTGCTCGAAGAAATGCTTGACACAGGCAAGCACCCGTTTGTTTAACCGCAAGTATTCTGGTGCTCTTCCGCCTGAAATAACCAGGGCGTCATAGGCGTTCGCCTCAATTTTTTCGAACTCAGCTGTGATGGCAAAATTGTGGCCTGGCTTTTCTGTGTATGTCTGGTCTCCTTCAAAATCATGGATAGCAGTTTTAACCTTATCGCCGGCTTTCTTGCCAGGGCAAACCGTGTCTACTGTGTGGCCAACCATCAATAACATTTGATAGGGAACCATGGCCTCGTAGTCTTCTACAAAGTCGCCAACCAGTTGAAGTATTTTAGCCATGAAGTTTCTCTCGCCCTTACGTATTGCCCTAATCTGAACACTGGGAGTATATCAGTGTGGATTTCCAAACTAGAACCATATCGGTTTCATTGACAAGCAGGTGCTCTAATCCGCCCTATTTCGGTCCAGTTCTGTCGGCTCCAGTTCGTTTCACGTAGTGATCGAACGCTGCTAAGATATAGCTCTGGACTACCTGTGAGGCACAGTAGATTGTCAGGTGTAACAGAAGCAAAACTAAATGGTTTACGCGCCAGCCTGTTTTTTGTATTGGCAGGAATAATTGTTTCAGGAATTAGTCCCGCTTTTGCTGTCGACCAGTTTGGCTGGCCCCGCTTTCATCTCAACGACGGTCAGGAGCATTGTGCTGGCAAAGCCGTTGCTGTGCGCTGGTATCGAAATCGCACATTGTTGCTTTTGCCTTTGCATGTACTTTCACCAGAAGCTGGTTATTCGCACTATGTAGCTCCCAAAGATGTGAGCAAGGAAGTGCGATCTCTCGATGTGCTCGATTTACAGGGACAAAGTGTTCTGGCTAGTTCGAGTAAGAGTCTGCTTAAGACGGGCTGCACCGTGGGGCGAGGGACGGGTGACTTGAGTGGCGATTTGATGGCTTTTGAGCTTAGTTCTTCTAGTCGACTCACACCCTTTAACATGCTTGGAACGCTAGCTCCTGTGGGCACAAAAGTCTGGGTCTTGTCCAAAGACAAGGAGTCTAGTAGCCTTTCACCTGATCGTTATTCTGGCACCATATCAAGCTCAATTCCCACGGGTTTGGTGGTGCAGATGGATGCACCGGTTAAGGCCTTCGCTTCAAGCGGTGCTCCTGTGGTTAATGCCAAAAACGAACTGGTCGGTATGATGGTTGGCACGCAAGATGATCGGCGTATGGTGATTATGGCCATACCTTCTTCGAGTCTGATTCGTCGTGTCTATAACGAAATAGGACAGTAGACGGATGCCCCGGGCAAGCCGCTGAGCTAACTAGATTTCCATCGACATGGGTGTTGGTGAAGTCTTTGTTCTGTTCAATGAATGTGCCACCGTTGGCAGTGCCCGTTGCCGGACTCTAAACTGTTTGACTGACTAACTTGTCAATTGTTGCAATTGTTAAGCCCGTCTAAAGCTTTGCGGGTTGTAAAGCGGCAATCCCTATGATTGATAAATCACTTCAACAAGGATTTTTCTACTTCCATGGACATTAACCTCGTTTTTTTACTGATTCTCGCGGCTGGCATCATATACGGCTTTATTCGCATGAACAGTGTTATGAGCGATAGCACTAGCGGCAACGATTTCACTAGATTAGAGTGCGGAACCAATCGATACGGTTCTCCTTCTGTCTTTGCAGGCTCCACAGACTACGACTTCAAGGCCACTCACCTAATGATTGTCGGTGTTGCAATCGGCGGTCTCATGTGGCTTCTCTCTGGTAATTTCGCCACCCCGTTGGGCGCGCCTCCAGCAATTACCGGAACTGTTGACCCAGCTCTCACCTCATATTCGCGTGCTCGTTCAAACATGCGCGTCAGTGCTTACAACTGGTTAGTCGATTTCGCTAAAACTCACTAGTCTATTTTTTCTGTACCTATAGTTTTTATCGCCTTGGAGGGTGATAGGTCGAAAATGGAATACCTTACGTTAATCATGGGCGCCGTACTCTTATTATTTTTGTTTGCGCAGCTAAACTTTTAT